>DASQVJ010000341.1:0-7457 GCA_035640835.1 Bryobacteraceae bacterium | reverse complement strand
GAGCGGAGGACGTCCACGGCGCTTTCCTCTGCCCCGGGCTAACCGTTCCAGGATTACGATGGCTTCGTCAAGGGCTGCCTTCTCCTGACGAAGATCCACCAACATCTTCGATATATCCATTAGCATGCTCTCCCAAGCTTTTTGTGTTTTGGCGGCTCTTTAAGCCTCGAACTGACAGAGACTTGCAGGCCCTTGGTGCTCTCTGATAGTTGTAACCGATTTCGGACCGTCTTACAAGCGCTTCTGTTCCAAAATCGGAACAAAAATTCACCGTACCTCGATTAATGGGTTTTCAGCTCTTTGGTCGCAAATTTAGCAGTACGTTTGCTCCAATGAAAATAGAACGGTACCCCTGCCGCGATCAGCACGAGCCCGATCCCCGATTCGCGCGGCGATTCCCGCAACGTATTGAAGAGCAGCGTTAACGCGACAATCACAAAGAAAATGGGTACGAGCGGATATCCAATCGTTCGGTAGGGCCTCGGCATGTCTGGCCTGCGCCTCCTCAGTACGAGGACCGAAGCGGCCGCCATTGTGTATAAAATCCAACTTGGGAAAATCACCAGGGTGTAGAGCTGGTCGTAGCGGCCACTTAGCGTGATGACAGAAGACCATACCGAGAGCAGCAGAATCGCATGCGCGGGTGTCGCATAACGCGGGTGCACATACGCTATTGTTTTTAAAAACAATCCGTCTCTTGCCAGAGCATAGGGTACGCGCGAACCGGAGAGCAGCGATCCGTTCAGAGCGGCGAAGATGGAGATCATCGCGGCCAGGCTAACCAGCGAAGCGCCGGACTGTCCGAAGACACGCCGCATCATCTCGGCCGCCACGCGGTCGCTCGCCGCCACGTCCGACGCGCTGAGCACATAGAAATACGCCAGGTTTGTTGCTAAATAGACAGCAATCACCAGAACAGTGCCCGCAATCAGCGCGACAGGTAAGTTCCGCTGCGGATTCTTGATCTCCGAAGCGACCATATTCACGTTATTCCAGCCGTCATATGCCCAGAGGACGGCTACCAGGGCAACAAAGAACCCACTAAACCCGCCGGGAGCGTTTATGGACGTTCCGAAATTAGCACCTTGTCCTTGACCTGACACGAGCGCGGCGACAACAATCCCGACAATCATCGCCACTTTCAATCCGGTAACGATGACTTGTACACTGCCCCCCACTTTCACGCCGAAGTAATTCAACACTCCCAGAGCCAGGATCACCAGGATCGCCAACAGCTGTCCGATCCGGATTTCTAACCAGCCGCCATCCCCTACCCATAGTGGACGCTCCAGAGCTGGGAAGAAATTCGCCAGGTACAGGTAAAAGCCGGTGGCCAAGGTCGCCACCGACGCCGCCTTTGCGACCCAGGTTTGGGTCCAGCCATACAGGAAGCCGAAAAACGGCCCGTAGGCCTCCCGGAGGTAAACGTATTCGCCACCGGCCTCGGGCATCGCGGCCGCGAGCTCGGCATACGTGAGCGCGCCGAACAGGGTGAGGATGCCGCCGAAGATCCAAACGGCGAAAACGATCGAAGGACTCCCAACCTGCAGGATCATCGCCTTGGGCACCAGGAAAATTCCGCTTCCGATCACGGTGCCAACGACGATCGCCACGGCTCCGGCGAGGCCCAAGTCCCGCCTCAGGCCCGTGCTAGCTGGTTGATTGGTCAACTCTCTGCTCCCGAATAAAGAATGAACTGAGATAGCCGACGATCACAGTCGCCGCCGTCCCGATCAGGACATACCACGTGAAGGCGATGCTCGTTTGCTGGCGGATATACAGCATCAGGATAAGGCTTACCGACATCCCGATCATCGCGGCCACCTCGCCCACCCGCTTGGTCAAGAGTCCCAGTAGAAAGACGCCCAGAAGTGCGCCGTAAAGAATCGAGGCGATGCCCAAGCCTGCTTCGAGGACTGACTTCTGACCCCTCGAGAGCAGCCCGATCAGGAACAGCACCACACCCCAGACCAAAGTCGCGATCCGCGCCAGCCGCAAATAATACGCCTCATCCCTCTTGCCTCCTGCTACCTGAGCTAATGGACGATAAAAATCCATGATGGTTGTCGAGGCCAGCGAGTTCAATGCGGCACTGAGGTTGGACATCGCCGCGGCGAGAATTGCCGCAATCACCAGTCCGGCGATTCCTGGAGGCAAGTACTCCCAGATAAATTTCGGGTAGATGCGATCAGTTTGTGTGGGAGCTGGTAGGTGGTTGTCACTGTAATAAACGTACAGGATTGTTCCGATAACCAGAAAAAGTGTGAACTGGAACAAAATGACCACCCAGCTCGAGAACAAGGCCCACCGGCTTTCCTTTTGATTTCGAGCCGCCAGTAGTCTTTGCACCATCAGCTGCTCGGTTCCGTGACTTGCCGTGGTCAGAAAGGCTCCACCGATGAGGCCGGCCCAGAAGCTATAGGGACGACTGAAAAACGCCATCGTAGGCTCAAACCGGAAGTCGAAGACCTGTAATTTACCCAAAGGGGCGACGACATCGACCACATGCTCCCAACCGCCCGGGATTTTTCCCAGGATCACGAACAAGCTGACAATTGCTCCGGCGACGTATAGGAACATCTGAACGACATCTGTCCAAATGACCGCAGTCATTCCGCCCTCGAACGTATAGAACAAAGTCAGACAGACAATCAGGATAATGGAAGCAATCTCACCAGTCCCGAGTATGATCGAGATCACGATCGAGATTGCGAATACTCTTACACCCTCGGCCAATGCTCGAAGGACCAGGAAGGTTCCAGCTGTAAGCTTGCGGATTCTTTGTCCAAAGCGCCGCTGCATCAGCTCATAGGCCGTGTACATTTCACCGCGAAAGTAGTTCGGTAAGAAGAGAGTCGCGATGATAATACGAGCTACCAGGTAGCCGAGCACTACTTGTAAGAAGCCGAAGTTACCATTGAAGGCGAGTGCTGGGGTTCCGATTACGGTGAGGGTGCTGGTCTCGGCCGAAACGATGGAGAATCCGATGGCCCACCAGGGCGCTTCTCGACCGCCCAGGAAGTAGTCTCGGAGAGATTTTTGCGAAGAACGAAACCGTGCACCGAACCATGTGATCCCTATCAGGTAGGCTAGGATCACCAAAAGATCGAGATAGCGCATGAAGTCTCAAAGCGTACCACGCGCGGCCGGTGGCATGTTACAGTGGCGGCTCTAAACCTAGATCTGTCAGTAGGTTTACAACAAGCGTAATCTTGGGAACAAGTCTCCTGGGATATGCATCTAAGGATTTGAGTTTTGTTGCAGGCTGAAGAAGAGGCGCGATATACTCCGCACAAGCACGACTCTGTCCTCTCCGCAGGCGCCTCTATCGGCGTGTCGTTGCTACGCTTTGAAGTCTGAACTCTTGACCATGAACCATTTGGAGGCGAGGAGTGGCAGTTAAGTTCCGTAATTTCCTGACTGCGACCGCAATAGCGATGATGCTCGGCGTGCCCGCGAGCATGCAGGTGTCTGCGCAGGATAAGCCCGCGGCTGAGAAGAAGATGAAGGACCGCGCCGAATATGACCTTTATGAGTCTATTCGCACCGGTACCGATCCAGCCAAAAAGCTTGAAGCGCTGAATACCTGGAAAGAGAAGTATCCTCAGACTGACTACAACACGGAGCGGCTGGTGTTCTATATGGGCACTTACCAGCAGCTCCAGAAATGGCCTGAGATGATGCAGGCCGCCAAGGATCTGCTTGCGGCCGATCCGAGCAATTTCAATGCTCTCTACACCCTGACGTTCTACACGCCGGTTTTGCAGAACACGTCGGCGGACGCTCTCGATACCGGTGAGAAGGCTGCGCAGAGTTTGCTGGCAAACGCAGACAAAGTTTTCGCAGAGGCAAATAAACCCGCAAATGTTGCTCCGGATCAATGGACGCGTGCGAAGACCGAAGCACAAGCGATAGCGAACAAGACCCTTGGTTGGGTCAACATGATCCGTAAGGACAATGCCAAGGCCGAAGAATACTTCCAGCAGAGCCTGAAGCTCAACCCGAACGCCGGCGAAGTTTCTTATTGGCTCGGCACCGTGATCCTCGGACAGCGCAACCGTGAGCGCACGTCGGAAGGTCTGTACCACATCGCTCGCGCCGCAGCTTACGAAGGCCCGGGTGCACTCGAGCCGAATGGCCGTAAGCAGGTGAATGACTACCTCACCAAGAGCTACACGGCGTGGCATGGAAACACGACCGGTCTCGACCAGGTGAAGGCTCAGGCCAAGACGGCACCTATGCCGCCGGCTGGTTTCGCGATCACGAGCAAAGCCGATCAGCTCAAGGAGCAGATCGCCAAAGAAGAGCAACTCAAGAAGGAGAATCCTGAACTTGCTCTCTGGATCAATATTCGCGATCAGCTCAAGGTCCCGGAAGGGAAGAATTACTTTGACACCGGCATGAAGGGAACCGGTATGCCGAAGCTGCGAGGTAAACTCGTGTCGGCTAAACCAGAGAACAAACCGAAGGAGTTGGTGCTCGCGATGTCGGACGACACCACACCCGAGGTCACTCTCACGCTCGATACACCCTTCACCGGGCCGGCCCCGGTTGGCACAACACTCGAGTTCAACGGCGCGATGCCAACCTCGTACACCGCTGACCCGTTAATGGTCAACATGGATGTCGAGCGGGCCAACGTGAAGGGTTGGCCGGCATCGGCTTCCGGAAACGGCGCGACCAAGGCCAAGAAGGGCGCCACCAAGAAGGGTAAGAAGCGCTAAATTACAGCAAACAAAAGACTTAAGGCGGATCTTCGGATCCGCCTTCTGCATTTTGGCTTCGTTTCGTCAAAAGGCTACTTTAGCAAGATCTCCTCGATAAACTGCCGCGCCCGAGGGTCGCTGCTCCGCCCCAGACGCGTCACCGCACTCCTTCGAATCTTCGGTTCATTGCTGTTGCGCGCAAGGTCGATCAGCAACTGTGTCGCGGAGTCATCCGCATGCGCCCCGATAGCGTCTACAGCGGACCTCTGCCGCTCCTTGTCGCTGAGATACTTCGACAGGAGCGTGACGCTCTCCGAAGGCTTGGCATTCGACAGGAATACCAGGCGAGCGTCCACCGGATCCATCTCGCAGTCAGCCGACAGCGTGCGTATCTTATCCGCCTTCCCTGCCTCGAACCGAACCAGCACGAGAACGTCCTTCGGATTCTCGAGCGACACTGGTCCACCGGTGCCTGCAGCTTGCGGTGCACCGGTCGTCTTCTCCAGCGCACAGCCTCGCCATGACACGAAGTTGTCGCTGTGGTAGCAGCACGAATTGTGCTCGCGATCCGCGGCCGGTACCGACCACACGACCCAAGTCGGCTTCGTGCTGGTCTCAGTCCTGAGCTTCTCGACTTCCGCTTCGAGAGTCGAGCCGATGGCCCGAGTCTCGAACTTGCCTCCCACCACCCTTGGCTGTGCCTCTACGTGAAGCGCTGCCACACAAAGAATCAGCAGCCGTGCGGATTTCATTTTTGATCGATTAGCTCCATCAGGTAGTCGCTGGCTTCTTTCGACTTCATCTGCGACAGTGTCTTCACGGCAAGCTTTTTCAGCTCGGGATCCTTCTCCGATCGGGCGACTGTCACCAGTTCCTTGGCGCTGTTCTGATCCTCCAGTGCCGAAATAATTGCCGCCTTCACGTCACGATCGGTCTCACTTCCGTAGATACTCACCAAGGCGTCAGCCGTCCTTGTGCGATTCATGTCGCCGAGCCTCTTCACCGTGTAAGCACGAAGCTTCGGATCCTTCTCCGATCGGGCGATCTCGATCAGCCGCTCGGCATTCTCGGTTTCGGAGAGAGCGCTCAGAATCGCACGACGAAGTTCGGATGAAGTCTCGGTCTTATAGAGATCCGCCAACTCCTGCGTGGCACGTAGCGAGCCCAGATAGCTGATGGCCTGGCGACGCAGTTCCGGGTTCTGCTCCGTTTTGGCGAGCGCCACGAGTTTGTCTTTATCCTTCGCGATCATGTAGCTGCGGAGCACGGCCCGGCGCACCATCGGGTCGCTGTTGCCGTTGTAGACGTCCGAAAGAATCTGCATGTTCTCCCTGCCGCCATACACGCCGAGATACTCGACCGCCTTTGCCTGAAGGTCCGGATTCGCATTCCCTCGCGCAAAACTGGCAACGATCTCGTTGGCCTTAGGACTCCGGGTTTGCGCTAGCACGAACAGCGCGCGCTCCTTCAGCTTCGGTGGATTGTTGCGGCTAAGAATCCGGCCGAGCAACGGCACGGCGCGCTCAGGATCGGTGTTGAGCAGGGCGCCGATGGCGTAGAGCTTCAAGTCCTCGTCAGCTTCGGATTCCGGCGACGGCGCTTGACCGCTCGCTGCTTTCACTTCAGTCTCGAGCAGCTTCGCATCGTTCAACCATCGGCTCTGGGGAAAGTTCTTCTGCAGCTCCGCGAGGGTGGCAAGCGCATCCTGCCTTCGTCCGAGGCGATGCTGAGCGTACGCCCTCCAGTAGTAAGCTCCATCGGATCTGGTGCCCTGTCCCTGGATCACACGGTCGAAGGCTTCGATCGCTTTCTCCCATTCGCGGCGGTCCAGGTACTCCGTCCCACGCCGGTAGTAGCGATCGGCACCCTCCGGACCCCGAGATCCTTTGAACGGAGGCATCGGCGTCATCGGAGGCATCGGCGCGGCTTGCGGAAAGAAGCGTCCATTCAGGAGCTCAAAAGGTGCAATCTTTCCATACAGGTTCGCAGCTCGGCGAGCCTCGTCGCGAGCTCGATCAACCTCGGCACGGATCCGATCTCGATCGATCTGAACGTCCACATCGAAATCGAAGTCGAATTCGAACTCTGGGACGCTCGGCCATACAGGAGGAACCGGAGCCGCGGGAGGCACTGGAGCCACCTTTGGGGCCGGACTTGGTTCAGGCTGACCATTCGCAGCAACCGCCGCCAGGCTCAACCCGACAAACACATACACTGACACTTTCCTCATCGAACTGATCTCCCTTTTACAAACTCGAGGCGGCGGGACTCTTAGCCCCCGTTCCCTGCAACTTCGAACCGACGACACGTACTTTGAACAACAAGCCCTGACTCTCGATCCGCCTTCTCAACTCATCCACTTCAGCGCTCGACAGGTGGTCCGGGCTGTGAGCAATCTCAGCCAGCACTCGCTCGAGGTCCTCAAGCACCGAGGTGACTCCGGTCTGGCCTGTCGCGGTCGCCGTCTGGCGGTAGAGCCGGTTGGCGTCGAGCAGGTTCTCTGCGATGATCCTCTCGCCCGCGATGTCGACCGTCTTCTGGTCCGGCGCG
The DNA here is from genome assembly GCA_035640835.1 of Bryobacteraceae bacterium. Classification (GTDB taxonomy): domain Bacteria; phylum Acidobacteriota; class Terriglobia; order Bryobacterales; family Bryobacteraceae; genus DASQVJ01. The sequence goes on along the minus strand of DASQVJ010000341.1, from coordinate 201 downwards.
TTCATGATCTCGGCGAGCACCATCTGCGAGCGCTCCAAGTGGTCGCTGAGCGCCACCAGCAACACCCGTTCCCGGATCTGGGTCGGAGCTGTCGCGACACTCGGCTCGGGATCCTTGGGCAGGTGGCGCCCCGCCAGAAACGCCAAGACGAGCGCGGCGGCAATCGCGACAAACGCGCCAACTCTCTCCGGCTGAAGCCAT
>DASQVJ010000340.1:0-4423 GCA_035640835.1 Bryobacteraceae bacterium | reverse complement strand
CCGACACATTGGCCGACCGAATCGTGAACGGTTGGATGATCGCGCCGAACGTCACCATCGCTTCGGGATTCCCCGTGAACGTCGTGCAGGGCACCGATCTGAACCAGGACTCGACCAACAACGACCGCCCGCTTTTCCGTGGACGAAACGACACGAAGGGCCCCGACTTCCGCGAAGTGAACCTGCGCATCAGTCGGACCTTCAGCATCAGGGAGCGCCTCCGCCTCGAGATCATTGCGGAAGCCGAGAACCTCCTCAACTCGACCAACGCCGCCTGCGGCACAGCGACCGGATGCTCCGGTGCAGTCGTGAGCCGTTTCGGTGCCGCCGATTTCCTGCGTGTCACCAGCGCACTCAACTCGCGCCAGATCCAACTCGGCGGACGCATCCGCTTCTAGCTACGCTGAGAGTTCATGCTTCGACGCTCGCTGCTTATCGCCATTGCCTTTTATCTGTGCATCGCTCCTGCCGGTGCACAGGCTCGGCGCAAGCTCGTCGTGATCTCGGTGGATGGGCTCGACGCCCGCTATCTCCGTGATCGCGACACGATGGGTCTGAAGATCCCCAACATTCGCCGATTGCTGAAGGAAGGTGCTGCCGCCGATGGAGTGATCGGCGTCGTACCTACCGTGACCTGGCCCTCACACACGACCTTGATCACCGGTGTTCCTCCTTCCGAGCACGGCATCCTGGGCAACCGGCGTCCACGCTCCGAGGGCGGCGACTACTATTGGACCTACGATCTGATGAAGACCCGCAGCCTTTGGCAGGCCGCGAAAGACGCGGGTCTGAAGACTGCCGCGATCACTTGGCCGGTCAGCGTCGGCGCGCCCGTCGACTACAACCTGCCTGAGTACTTCCTCGCTCGTCGCGGCGGAGCCATGGATCTCGAAGGCATCCGGTCGAAAGCCACACCCGGCCTAGTGGATGAGATCGCGAAAGAGTTCCCGTCCTTCCCGCAGCAATGGATGGATGACCGCACGCGTACACTCGCAACCACCTACATTCTCCGCAAGTATCAGCCAGACCTGCTGACGTTGCACTTGGTCGACCTTGACGCGGAGGAGCACGAAGTCGGCCCATTCACGCAAGCTTCAAAAGCCATTCTCGAGTACACCGACCAGCTGATCGGCGACATCATGCAAGCGATGCCGAAGGACGCGGTGCTTGCACTCGTCTCCGACCACGGTTTCGCTCGAGTCGACAAAGTAATCAACCTGCCGATGCTGATGAAGCAGCAGGGCGCCACGGGCAAGCTCATGCCCATGTACGGCATCGCCGTCGCCCAGGATGCTGAGGCCTCCAAGTGGCTCGAGAAAGCGGCCAAGGACCCCGCAAACGGCATCGGACGCCAAATCCCAAAAGCCGAGCTGGAGAAGCTGTCTCCGAAACTCGCGAGCGCTGCAGCCGTTTACGAACCCGCCGACGGATTTCTCTTCGGCCCCGAAAACTCGAAGGAGCTCATCACCAAGCCGCACGAGGTCGGCGTGCACGGACTCTGGCCACTGCGCCGGGATTATCGTTCGGTGTACGTGCTTTGGGGAACAGGCGTCAACCCCGAGAGACTCGGCGAGATCGAGATGACGAGCATCGCGGGACGCTTCGCGAAAGTGCTCGGCGTCGAGTTCACTCCCGGCCGCTAGCTACTTCAGAATCTGATACTGGTTGCTGTACTCATCCGTCCACACGGTCACCCGGCAGAAGCAACAGACTCCCCGTCAACAGCACCATGTGCACGATGCCTGAACCCCGGTGGACAGGCTGCGGATTCACCAATATGCGTACAGGTAGCCGAGCAGCAAAGCGACCCAGAAGAACAGCATGCACGTGGTCGAAACGCCTGCACTGTTTTGGATCTGATATAACGAGGGCGTAGGTTACTGATCCACCATGCCATCCTTCGCCGGGTGGGTTCCGCTACGTTGGTTTGCGGGACCGCTCGACAGCCCCGCAACGCCACACGAAACCTGGCTCAAACCGGAGACTCTGACGTTGCTCAAGGGCACGCCCATCAACTGTCTGGTGGTCAACTGGTCAGCGGGACGTCCTGAGGACTCGGCGCAACAGCAAGCGCTGCGGACCCTGATCGAGAGAGCGAAGGCCGACAAGCTGGCCATCGTCGGTCGGGTTACGAGCACCGCCTCGGGAGCGAAAGCGGCAGGGCTCGACGCCATCATCGCCGATGCCGCGAAGGTTGACGGTGACGAAGGCCTGCCGATCATCCCCACCTCGGTTGCTGGTGCGGTTCCAAAAGGCACGTCCCTCATTTGCGCAACCAAAGCCCTCTGGCCACGCATCCCTGGATCATGGCGGACTCAGGAGGATCGAGCCGAGCGCACGGAGGCTGGCCCGACCGGCGCTCCATGGGTCGACAGCAACGGCTGGCTTGCGATGACGGTCGCGGCCAAAGCTCCCGACACGCGACTCTGGCTCATGCCCGATCTGCCGAAGACTGTCGCAAGCCTCCGCACAGAGCAATACGAGCTCGCGGTAGCAGACGCCGCTGCCTACGGCGCACGCTGGGTCCTGACCTTCGATCCCGACTTTCGTGCGCGCCTCGGCAAACGAGAGACCGAAGCGCTCGAGTCTTTCAAGAAAATCTCGAAGGCTGTCGAAGCCCTCCGCACCGTGCCCGCAGCTCAAGCTAAACAACAGACCAAGCTTCTGATTGCTTCGAACTTCGAAGGCGCCGCCGATAAGCTCGCCGGAGAGATGGTAAACCTCGTCGGTCGCCGCCATCTGCAAGCTCAAGTCGCTCGCGTCGATACCCTCACCTCGCCAGCGCCAGACAACATCACGACCCTGCTCCTCATCGTGGACCGTGACCCTCCGTCCTCGCTGCATAAATACATCGAAAGCTTCACCAGCCGCGGCGGCCTCGTCATCGGCCCCGCCAGCCTCGCTCACTTCGCACCGCGCGAGGCAACCGGCAACTTCGACCAGCGGTTCGATCTTTACACCATGGGCTAAGGCAAGCTCGCCATTGCGCGCCAGCCCTGGACCGATCCGTATCAACTCGCGGTGGACACGCACCTGATGATGAGCCGCAAGCAGGACCTGGTGCGCCTCTGGAACGCCGGATCCACCAACGTCCGCTACACCGCATCGAAGAACAGCGGCTACGTGCAAGTGCTCAACTACGCCGCACGAGCCGCCGGACATCCGATGAGCCTCTGGGTTGCAAACCCGTACAGGACGGCTCGTCTTCGCACCTTGAATGGCGTCGACCAGACGCTCGAGATCACATCGAGAAACGGTGGCTCGGAAGTCTCGCTGCCTCCATTTCCCGTCTACGCTACTGTGGAGTTTCAAGACTGAGCATGCGCCATCTTTGCCCCGGCTACACCCGCCGATTCCTGCTTGGTTCCGCCGCCGCTACCGCGGGAACCATGCTCGTGCCTAAGGTCTGGTCCGCCGAGAATGCGCCGACGGCGCCCGTAGCTGTCGCGCGATGCCTCACGTATGAGCGCTCTGAACTCCTGCCGACGATGCAGAAGATGTTCGCTGACATTGGTGGACTGGAGCGCATCGTAAAAGGCAAGACGGTTGCCATCAAAATCAACCTGACCGGCGCGCCCCGCGACCGTCTCGGGTATCTGCCCGCCGAGCTTGCCCACTGGACACACCCCGCGGTGATCGGCACCGCTGTTCACCTGATGGGGAAAGCTGGTGCCAAGAGAGTCCGCCTGCTCGAGAGCGCCTGGAACACCGCCGATCCTATCGAGGAGTACATGATGGAGGGCGGCTGGGATCCGGCGACATTGTTGAACGCCGCGCCTCGCGTCGAGATGGAAAACACCAACTGGCTTGGCAACGCGAAGAAGTACAGCGTCCTGAAACCGCCAAATGGTGGGCACATGTTCAAGGCTTATCACTTGAACCACTCGTATGAAGACTGCGACGTCTTCGTGTCCATCGCCAAGCTGAAGGACCATGCCACCGCCGGGATCACGCTATCGATGAAGAACTGCTTCGGCATCACGCCGTGTACGATCTATGGCGACGGAGCACCGAAGGACGGGCCGAGCGACGTCCCACATGGTGGACGAGGCTCGGTGATTCACGCGGGCAAACGCCAACCGGCCGCGACCGCCCCTGCCGAGAACGACCCCAACTCACCACGCGACGGCGGATACCGCGTGCCTCGAGTGGTTGCCGATCTTGTCGCCGCACGTCCCATCCACCTGGCAATCATCGATGGCATTGAAAGCATGGCCGGTGGCGAGGGTCCATGGATTCGAGGTTGCGTGCCCGTGAAACCGGGCATCTTGATAGCGGGTACGAACTGCGTCACCACTGATGCGGTTGCAGCGGCCGCAATGGGTTACGACCCAATGGCCGACCGCGGCAAAGTGCCCTTCGAGACGGCCGACAGCACGCTCAAGCTCGCCGAAATGCATGGTGTGGGTACGCGCGACCTACG
>DASQVJ010000339.1:0-12063 GCA_035640835.1 Bryobacteraceae bacterium | reverse complement strand
AGCAAAAGAAACATCGCTCAGCAGCCCAGCACCGGCTGACATCGAGCCCGCCTGGGCGGTCCGCTTCGGCGCAGCGGCCCAGTCACGGGCGCGGCTAAGCAACAGGCCGAGCGGCATTGCGAGCAGCCCGATGATAATTCCTCCGACAGCGTCCACGGCGTAATGATACCGGCCGTACACCGTCACCAACGCCACGAGAACCGCATAAACGAAGTAGGCGACGATCAGCCTCCTCCTTTGCGGCATCAGATGCAGCACCGCCATCGCCGCGGCGAAGACGCCTGAGACATGGGCGCTTGGGAAGACGCTTGTATGGATGCCTTGGCTGCCCACAAGCCACAGATTGAATTCGCGAACAGGTGTATGGACCGTCGGCATATCCTGGCCGGGGAAAACGGTTCGGGGCGGCTCGCTTGGCCAGAACGGGAACTGCCCGTAGCACAGCAACAGCCCCAGCAGATAGATGGTGAGCAGCGTGTCCGCCTTGCCTCGAAGCCCACGCGCGTACAGTAGACTCATGGTCACAGGCGGCACCGTATACACAAGTGCGTATGACAGCTCGAGCAGCAGCGGTAGCAGCACACCACCGGATTCCAGCGCCGCCCGCAGATGCAGTGTATCGAGCAGCAGGCGATCCCACACGATCCACTCGTGCTCAAGCGCCGGCCTATGGGTCGCGGGGGCGAACCATCCCATTTGCTTGTAGGCGAGGATCATGATCGACTGAGGAATCCAGTCGCGCGCATACTCTACCCAGCTATGCCCCTGCAGGCGCCAAACCAGTACGTAAACCAGGAGTACGCATGCATTTGCCAGCACTATGCGTCCTCTCATTCCGGCCTGTAGCGGCAGCGTGGCGGCGAGTGTCGTGGTCCATGCAAAGAACGCCGCAACGATCCACTCACTCACGCGCATTGCCCCATCTCCCTCATCTCAGCCCTAGCCTGAGGACAATTAGGACGATATCAATGCTCCGCACGTTCCACCCGCGGTGGGACGAAGCACGCCGTAGCACCTCGGCCATAAGCATACCGAGGACTGGTTGCGTTGCAGAGATCCCGATACCTCCGAACAGTTCCTGAACACGAGTATCCGAAGGCCGTCGCGACATACGGGATTCAGGACCCTGGCGAATTCGTGACACCTCCGTGCCCGCCGGACCCTTGATATACTGACCTCCCGTGCCGCTCCCTGCGGCACGGGAGGACCGAGAAATGACGGCCCGTCTCCCGGCCGTTTCACTGGCCTTGTTTGGTTTCGCCGGAACGGCGCTCGCGGTCGATTGCCTGGTCCCGCGCGTTCCGTTCTATTTCGGATGCGCGCCGCAGAGCGTCAACACACTCACGGACGTAGTCACCAGCTTATACGCCGGGGGGGCGCTGAGCGCCTCGCCTTTCCTGTTCGGCTCGGAGTTCACCTTCCGCGCGAGCAGCCCTTTCAAGGCACAGTCGGAACAGCTGGTCCGAAGCTTCAATTCGAGCCCGCTGCTGGTCGGCATCCAGCGGCTTGGGGAACAACTGCTCGGCAATCCGAACAGCACGGGCATTGTCGGCGGCAATTCGCGGTTCCCGGCCGCGCGCGTGCCGACCGCGAATTTCATTCCGACCACCGGGCTCGATGTGTTTTCGGTCAACACGGCGCTCGGCTTCAACAGTTCGGGGTCGCTGAATTTCGGCGCGACCGCGCTGCTGAACAGCGGCGCGCTCTTCGGCCTGCGATCGAAGGACGGTGTCCGCGCCGCCGGTCTGCCGGGCGCGGCGGTGGACACCATCGCGCAGACCTGGCAGGCGCTCGGGGCCAGGCAATTGGACGTGTACTACAACGACCCCGCCGTGAGTGCACAGCGCGCGCAGGCGAACGCCTACACGCTCGCGGTGGCCGCGGCCGATCCGTGGGTCGTTTATCTCAGCATCGAGATCTCACAGGCTTACGACCAACTCTCTGCGAATGCGCCCTCCTACCAGCAGCTCGTGGCCGTCAACCAGGAAATCGCTTCCTGGACCGCCCCGCCCGCAAGCACCGCAACCCTCGCCCAGCGATACGCGACGCGCATGCAGGCAAGTGCGCTGACAGCGCAGGTCTCGTACGAGATCTCGGTACTGCTCGCCGCCAATCCGGCGCTCAACGACCAGTTGAACCGGGCGGCAGCGACCCTTGCTCAACGGCTGCAGGACGATTTCGCCGATCCGGTCGCCAGCTCGCAATTGCAACGGCTAAACACCGCCGTCCAGCAGGCATACTGGAATTCCCAGTCGCTGCAAAGCGTGCTCCAGAGTCGGGACAAGCTCCTGGCCGATAATCCTCCCTTCGCCCGCTATCTCGACCTCAACGCGCAACTCACGGACGCAGTCTACGGCTTCCAATCGAATCCGCTCACCGTGCAGCTCGCCCAATACCAGGTCCAACTGTCTTCCGACCCGTACACGATCCAACTGGTGCAGCAGGCCTATGCCGACTATTCGAATGCGGTCACCTCGATTCTGGCCCGGACCAGTTACAACATCGAAGTCGAGCGCTATTGGGAGCAGCTGAACGGCCTCTTTCAGAGCAGCCCGGCGTACCGCACGCTGCAGGCGCAGTACCAGAACAGCGTAGTCCCATTCCAGGCGCGCGAGCGGGCCGTCCACGACGCGGTCGTCACATGCGTCGCGCGGTCCGGCCAGAACTGCGACCCCTACTCGGACCCGCAGGTCACTTCGCTGATCCGGACTTCGACCGACCTGATCGCCGCCACCGGCGACTTCCTGGAACAGTACAACCGGTTCGAGTACAACATCTACCAGACGGACGCGTACCGGGCGTTGGCTTCGTCAGCCGCTGCGCGGCTCCAGTCGGCTTTGTCGGGCGTAACGGCCGACCTGCAAGCCGCCGCCAACGCTTTCAACAGCCGCGTTTCCGCCATTCCGACCATCGCGCGGTACCAGCAGTTGCAGGCGCAACTCGCCAACACCGTCCTCCAGAGCCCGTCTGTCCGCCCGCTCGTCGATGCTTTGAACGACGTGGCACGGCAGCTCACCGCGCCAGGACCATCCGCGCCGGACCTGGTGGTCACATCATTCACGACGGCTGCGTCGGCCCAGGCGGGCGGGCAGCTATCGTGCCAGGCGGTCATCCGCAATCAGGGAAATGCGCCGGCGCCGCCGTTTCGGATCGCGTTCTACTACGTCGCGGCCGGGAGCGGCACGCCGGCCAGCGTAACGGTGAATGACCCGTTCAGCCATTCCGCCTGCACGGTCAAAGATGGCCTGGCTCCCGGGGCCTCATACACCTGCAACGGGCCGATCAATGTTCCCGCCGAGATCGCCGGAACTTACATCGCCGGAGTGATCGCCGACGATATGAGCGAAGTCGTAGAGAGCGACGAGAGCAACAATGGGCGGCTAGCCGATACGGGCCGGCTCACGATTACGCCAAACAGTGCAGCACCGGCTGTCTCCAGCGGCGGCGTGGCCAGCGCGGCAAGCTACCGGAACGACTCGGTCGCTCCCGGAGAGCTGGTCGTGATTTTCGGATCGCGCCTCGGACCCGCAACCGCTTCCGGTCCGGTCATCGGCTCGGACGGGCTGATCGCGAAATCGGTATCCGGAGTGCGCGTCCTGTTTGGCGGCGTCGCTGCCCCGCTGCTCTACGTTTCCGACCGGCAGATCTCGGCCGTCGTACCGTACAGCGTGGCAGGGCTGCAGAACGTAAGTGTGCAGGTCGAGTATAACGGGCTCCGGTCCGCGGAAACCAGCATGCGGGTGATCCCGGCCGCGCCGGCCATCTTCACGGCAGATTCGTCGGGCACCGGCCGGGGCGCCATCGTAAATGCGGACAATTCCTTCAATGGCCCGGACCGGCCGGCTGCTCGTGGGTCGATCGTGATCTTCTATGCGACGGGACTCGGAGTGACAACACCGGGCGGTGTGGACGGCGCGATCGTTCGCGGCACCCTCGGCACACCGGCCGCCCCGATCCGGGTGACCGTGGGAGGGGTGCCCGCGCAGGTGCTCTACGCGGGACCAGCGCCCGGGTTCGTCTCGGGACTCATGCAGTTCAACATCACCATCCCGGCGAACGCCCCAGCTGGTGACGTGCCATTGCTGGTCGAGGCAGGAGGGCAGCAGAGCCGGCCCGGTGTGGCCGTCTCGGTGCGGTGAGCATCGAAAGACGGGATGAAGTTTCGCCTCGGTGTCTTCGTGCTGCTCACAGCGATATCGGTGGGGTGGTACAACAACGGCGGCGCGGAAGCGCTCCGGCGGGCGTACCGTGTGGCCGCGGGTTCTGTTGCAGGCTTTCCGACTTCCCCGAACCAATCTCACTTCCCCGCCACAAGCCGATTCCCACACCGCGTACCGTCAGCAAATGCTCGGGCCTTGACGGCTCGTCCTCCAGATACCGGCGCAAATGCAGGATGAAGTTGTCCACGGCGCGAGTGTCCGGATCCTCCCGCAGCGCCCAGACCGCTACCAGCAAATCCTTTCGCGCGACCACTTCGCCCTCCCGCTGCACCAGGTAACGCAGCAGATTCGTCTTCATCAAAGTCAACGGATACACCCGGCCGCGCACCCTGATCTCCTGCGTCCGGAAATCGATGGTCTTCTCACCCAATACCAATGGATCCGCTGCCGTAGCCGTCTTGATCCAGGCAGGGTACACAAGGATGGCTCTGTATTTTACGATTTTGGCTGTCGAGACCGATATGGTCTACGAACGTCGCGGACGAATTCAGCGCAAGGTGGGAATTCACCCGCAATGGCATCATCACCCTGACGCGCTACGCGTTCCGGAATCGGTGTTTTCCGAATTCCGCGATGCGTTTCGCACCGCACACCCGGAGTTCAACTACTACGGACCTACTGAGTACACGGGCCACGAGACAGCCCAGTTGTGCAGAGAACTCAGAGCCGGGCCATGGGCTGACAGAAACGGGCACACTCAAGGCGAGATCGAAGATGTAATCCGGAAAATTCTCGAACTCGCGGAGCAGGCGCAAGCCAACGGGCAATCACTGCTCGTCTTAGGTATTTAGTAACTGGCAAGGTTGCGAATGAATCACGCGCGATCTAGAGAAGTCTGACCAGACACCACCCGGGAGCAACCCGATCGGCCCGAAGAACTCCCATTTCCGGAAAGTTCCGACCTCGTGCCGAATCCTAAGACCTTCAAATGTCCAAACTCCAGCCTCGGACGCAGCTGCGTCAGCTATACTACTTCCCCGAACCAATCTCACTTCCCGCCACAAACCGATACCCCACCCCGCGTACGGTCAGCAGATGCTGCGGCCTTGACGGCTCGTCCTCCAGATACCGGCGCAACCGCACGATGAAGTTGTCCACGGCGCGGGTGTCCGTATCCTCCCGCAGCCCCCACACCGCTTCCAGCAAATCCTTTCGCGCAATTACTTCGCCCTTCCGCTGCACCAGGTAGCGCAGCAGATTCGTCTCCATCAAAGTCAGCGGATACACCCGACCGCGCACTCGGATCTCTTGCGTTCGGAAATCGATGGTCTTCGCACCCAATACAAACTGATCCGCAGCGGTAGCCGTCTTGACCCAGTCTGAGCGCCGCAATAGGCCTCGCACCCTAGCCAGCAGGATCGCGAGTTCAAACGGCTTGCTCAGATAGTCGTCAGACCCTGATTCAAAGCCCTTCAACACATCCTCCGAGCGCCCGCGGGCGGTCAGCATGATGATCGGCAGAAAGACGCCACGCTGACGGAGCAACGACGCGACCTCGAAACCGCTCATGCCCGGCAACATGACGTCGAGCAGCACCAGGTCGAAATGGTTCGGTCCGCCGAGCAGACGCTCCAGCGCGTCCTCGCCATTGTCGACGACCGTGGCCTCATGGCCCTCCAGATCAAGGTTGAAGCGCAGGCCATCAGCCAGATGCTGCTCGTCTTCGACGATCAGGATCTTCGGCATTTCTACAGTTGATTCGCCAGGGGAAGCTGAAGTGTGAAGGTGCTGCCCATCCCTGTGCCGGGACTTTCGGCGAAAGCCGTGCCCCCGTGCTTCTCCGCAACGGAGCGCACAATGTAAAGGCCCAATCCGGTTCCTTTCACCCGCATCGCAACCGAGCCCGGAATTCGATAGAACCGCTTAAAAATTCTCTTCAGCTCACCGCGCGGGATTCCAACTCCCCGATCTCGCACTCGCAGGGCCACCTTACCGGAATCGGTCTTGGCGAGCTCCACTTCAACCTGCACGGTCTTCCCCGAGTATTTGATCGCATTATCGATCAGGTTTGACAACGCCGCTCTTAACTCGAGCGTGTCGCCATTCACCAGAGCCTTTTCCTCATCTGGAAGGTTGCACTTCAGTTCAATTGCGGCGGTCTCGAGCCGGTGCCGTGTCCGAGCCAGCTCAACCGTCTCTTTCGCCAGAGTCCTCATGTCGATCACCGACCGATGAAGCTCGCCCTTGCCGAGGCGCCCGGCCCGCAGCACCTGCTCAATGGTCGAGAGAAGGCGCTCGCTGTCCTCCAGCATGATGCCGTAGAACTCGCGCTTCTTCGCTTCATCGAGCTCTCTGGTTTGCAGCGTTTCGAGGTAGAGCCGGATGGATGCGACGGGAGTCTTCAGCTCATGAGTGACGGCATTGATGAAGTGATCGTGCTGCTCGTTGCGCCGGATTTCGCGGACCAGAAAGATCGTGTTGAGCACGACCCCGGCGATGATCGCCAGAAAGAAGAACATCCCGAGGACGTAGATAACACCGGCTTTCCAGCTGATGACAATCCAGCCGACGTTCAGCGTCAGCGCGAGCGTGACGAGCAGAACGCACAGAGCTATGAAGAAGACCCGAGTTTTCCGGCGACCTACTACGCTCATCCCCGACAGGCGAAGGGGTGACGTTCTGCGGGTCACCCCTGCCGTCAGGATATCAAGCATCACGACAAAGTTATTTCTAAGCAGCGATCTTGCGTTGCTCTTCGTTCTCGGGTAGCTTGGCGACTCGGACTGACTTGGCAATACCAATCGCCTGCAGAAGCCGAATCTGCAGCCAGGTGATGTCCAGTTCGTACCAGGCCAAGCCATGTCGCGCTGAAGCCGGATGTGCGTGGTGGTTATTGTGCCAGCCTTCGCCAAAGGTCAGCAGCGCTACCCACCAGTTGTTTCGCGAGTCGTCCTTGGTATGAAATCGGCGCTCGCCCCACATGTGAGTTGCCGAGTTTACAAGCCATGTGGCGTGCAGCCCCAGGGTCACTCGCAAGCAAACCGCCCACCAAACCAGCGGCCATCCACCGATCGCCAGGCAGATCACACCCAGGATGACGAGCGGCACGTAATGGTAGTTATTCAGCCAGCGATAGAAAGGATCGGCATACATATCCGGTGCATAGCGCCCCATACTTTCGGTTTCGTTGTGCATCGCCTGGCCGAAGATGATCCAACCCATGTGCGCCCAAAAGGCCCCATCGCGAGGAGAATGCGGATCTCCATCACGGTCAGATACTTGATGGTGAATGCGGTGCGTACCAACCCAGAAAATCGGCCCTCCTTCGAGTGTCAGGGTGCCGCAGATCGCGAAGAAATACTCCAGAGGCTTCGGAACTTTATAAGAACGATGAGTCAATAGCCGGTGATAGCCCATACCGATGCCGAACCCGATGGCCATCCAGTACAGGATGAACGCGGTCCAGAACCGTTCCCAGGTAAAAGTAAAAAGGGCGGCCAGCGCGCCGGCGTGCAAAAAGATGAGGGCTGATGACGTGATCCAGTTAATCCGATGCTCACGCCCTCCTGCAGTCTTCAATGACAATCTTATTCTCCTGTCGCTGCGTTGACGACAGGGTCAGGTTAACAGGGGTACGAACAAAGGATTGTAATACTTGTGTAAGTAGCTAAGTCATTCGTTTACTGCAGTTTGTAGTGACAGTCCGCTTCCAGGCGATCGATTAAAATAGTGAGCTCAGTTACAGACTCGAGCACCCAGTTTGGCTTCGTTTCGTCAAAACGCCGTCGAGCCCTCGACAGCCGCCGCGCTCGCTCGGCATCATCGAGCATCTGAAACGAGTCGAAGTCGAGCCCAAGCTCGTTTCCGGTTGCCGCCACGGCGACAGTCCAAACTCCGGCGTTGCGACCCTCCTCGACATCGGCCGGGGTGTCGCCAACCTTGATGCAAGCCTCGGGCGAAACTTCGAGAGCCTCGAGGTTCTTCAGGATCATATGGGGAGCCGGACGGCCCTGCTCCACGTCGTCCGGCGTCACCACACAGTCAGGATCGAATCCCTGATTGGCCGCAAGAGGGAGCACGGGCTCCATCAGCTCTCGATAGTAGCCCGTGGTGCTCCCGATCCGAATCCCACGACTGCGCAATTCAGCAACACATGTGGCAACACCGGGAATCACCGTCGCACGCTCGACGACGACTTCTTTCTGAATGGGCAGGAACCGCTCATAGATCGCGTTGGCTTCTTCGCGACACGGGCTTTTGCCGTGCTCTGCACGCCATCGCTCGGCCACTGCGGGCTGTTGCAGGATCGCGAGAATGTGATCGCGCTTCGCGAGGCCCATGTTGCGTCGAGCCTCCGCCTCGGTCAGTTCGATACCCATCTGATGAAACGCACGCTGCAGAGCAAACACGGGCGCACAGCTTCCGAAGTCGATGACCGTACCCGCCCAATCGAAAATCACCGCATGGATCCGCATCAGACCCCCAAATTGCGAAGGGTTCGCTCCGCAATGCCAAACGATAGGGTCATCCCCGCCCCGCCCATAGCCGTCACGATTCGAACATCTCGATGTGGCGCCTCGGAATACCAAGGCAGTTGTGGATGCTTCGTGTAGATGCCGTTCCAGCGCTGGGCAATCCGCAAATCGGGCAGACGCGCGAAGCTCGAGAGGTAATCGAGGACCAAGTCATCAATGAGCGGCTTGTCGAAGAGGTCGGGCTGATCGCCGTACTCGTGCGAGTCGCCCAGTGCAATTGATCCGTCGGCAGCTTGTGAAACCAGCACATGGATGCCCCACCGATCATAAGCAGGCATCTCAGTTGCCACTCTCTCGATGAGCTTCGGAAGGCTCGAGCAGACTCGGAACGAAGGGTAGAAGCGTAGCGTCAAGCCAGCGGCAAGAGCGGGTCCAAGCAACCAACCTCCGGGCTGCGTGCACGTGCGCATCATCTGGAGTTTGCACCTGACAATGCCGCTGTCCCGTAGCAATTCCGGATAGAGGGTCGACAGATCGTCGCCCCCGCATAGCAGCACTTTCTTAGCGCGCCAGGTAGCGCCGCCAGCTTCGATGAAGGGTGGATCGACATGCGTCACCGCAGCGCCGAAGACGAACCTCACACCCTCTGACGAAAGCACCTGCGGCAGCTCTGCGAGAATCCGGCGCGGATCGACGGTGAGCTCGGTCGGACTCCACAGCCCGCACAGCAGCCCTTCAGGCCGCGCTGCCGGACTCCGTCGTACGACCTCCTCCCGGCTCAGCAATGTACATTGCTGCTCCGTCTCCGGGGCAAGCGCGGCGAACTCCTGAAGCACCGCCGCTTCGTCGGCGTGATAGGCCAAATGCAGAGAGCCTGTCGATCGATAGGGGAGAGCCGCGCCTTCAAGGATTTGTAGCCAGATATCGCGGCTCCGCATCGCAAGCCGGTGAAGCTCGCCCGCAGGCTGTCCGATGGGCCAGATCAACCCGAAATTGCGTACCGAAGCCCCGATCGCGCGCGAATTCCGCTCGAACACCGCCACACGCAGGCCATTTCGCGCCGCCGTATAGGCATGCGCGAGACCCACGATTCCGGCGCCCACCACCGCAAGATCGACTTCCTTCATGCCGGCACCACAGCAGGCCTTTCCGCGCGGCTAAGCGTCAGCAGCATGGCGCCCAGCAGCGCCAGTGCCGCGAACAAGTAGAACAGGCGTTCCCACCCGAAGTTCTCGACCGCCAGCACTACCAGCATCGGCGACACGAACTGCCCGAACGATCCGACACCATTGATGAAACCCGCCGCGGTCGCAAGAGCATCCGGTGGTGCCGCATCCTGCGCCCCCGGACCGCCCAGTAATGCATCCGGGCCGAACGTCATCATCCCGATCAGAGCGATACCCACAAGGTTTCCCAGCCGCGAAAAGGTGCTTAAGAAGGGATAGCACAAACAAACCAAAGCCAAAACGGACATCATCAGGGCCGCCACCGGAAACCGTCGTGCCCCGAACACCTTGTCCGACAAATAACCGGCAACCAGCACGCCGGCGAACCCCAACACCTCGAACGCGGATGAACTGTAGCCCGCCTCGGTAGGGGAATAGCGAAGCCTCTCGGTCATATATAAGGGCAGCCAGTAAAGGAATGAGTAGCGGGTCAACTTGAGCACCGTGTAAACCACCGAGATCAACTGGATTTTCGGGCTTCGGATCACGAGACCGACCTGCATCCAATTAAATCCGTGATCACTTAGCTCGGTTTGGCTTCGTTTCGTCAATTTCGGTATCGCTGACAGAAAGATCGCAAGCACGACGCCCAGAGCGCACGCAGGACCCCACAGGCCACGCCTCCAACCGAGTTCGGGCAAGACGAGTGCGTTGCTCACGCACCAAGTGGCGAAGACCGTCGCGATCAGCCCACCGAGCACATAACACGTGCACCACCAGCTCATGACGACTCCGCGCTCCTCATGCGAGAATGTTTGCCCCATCAGCTTCACCAGACTCGGCCAGCCTGTCGATTGTGCGAACCCATTGGCGACCTGTAATACCAGAAGGCCGATCGCGCTGAACCAGAAGCCCATCGCAGCCGTGGCCGCGACACTCAGCTGCATGCCCGCGGTGACCACGCGGCGCGCGCCGAAGCGGTCCGCCAATCCTCCAGTAGTGAACTGACCAATCGCATAAGCCAGGCTGTAGGCGGACACGGCATTCGCCAAGGTCGCTCTGGTGAGCCCAGCGTCGGCGATGAACAAGGGAATCAGGACACTGAAGTTCTTGCGGGCAAGATAGAAGCCTGCGTAAGCCAGCCAAGTGGCCGCGAACGTGCGCCAGCGAATCTGCTTTTGCAATCCTCAGCATACGTAAGGCTTGTTTCAGCATGATTTCTGTTCACGGTCGCGAAACATAGGCTCGATACAATTCGCCCAATGCGATTGCTTGTACTGCTGAGCGGATTCGCGCTGCTGAGCAGCGCTGCCCGCGTAGAACATGTAGTTCTCATTGGCGTTGACGGGCTCGCTCCGGCTGGGATCGAAAGCTCAGAAACCCCGGTGCTCCATCGATTGCGCGACAAGGGCGCCTGGACCTTCCATGCGCGTGCGGTCATCCCGACCGTCAGTAGTCCGAACTGGGCGTCGATGGTCATGGGTGCCGGTCCGGCCCAGCACGGGATCACATCGAATGAGTGGCAAACGGACAAGTTCGAAATCCCGCCCACTTGCAAGGCTGTTTCGGGCCTCTTTCCGAGTGTCTACGATCTGCTGAAACAACAGCGACCGTCAGCGACCATTGGGATCTTCCATCACTGGGACGGATACGCTCGTCTGGTGGGTAAAGGTGTTCCGACAATTGTGGAGCATCGAAAGACTGCTCCCGAAACCATGGCAGAGGCGATCGCCTGGTGGAAGAAGGTTCGTCCGACGTTTCTGTTCGTGCACCTCGATCACGTGGATGACGCCGGGCACACGTACGCCTGGGAAAGTTCCGAGTTCAAGACCGCGGTCGCGAGTGCCGATCAATTGATCGGCGATATGGTTGCAGCCATCGACGACTCAGGCTTGGGCTCCAACACTCTTCTCCTCGTGACCGCCGACCATGGAGGTATTGGCAAGAAGCATGGCGGTCTGACCATGGCCGAACTGGAGATTCCCTGGATCGCGGTTGGGCCCAACGTGCGAAACGCGGAACTTCGCAATCCTGTCGATACGTATGACACTGCAGCGACAATCGCGGATGCCCTGGGCCTGGACATGCCGCAATGCTGGATTGCCCGTCCCGTCAAGGAGATGTGGAAGTGAACCCGAACAAGAAGGTTGATGAGCTCTTTGCGATTCTCAGGGCATCGGAACATCGAGAGTATTTCGGTGAGGCGATATCGCAACTGGAGCACGCCTTGCAGACAGCTCAATGCGCTCGCGATGCCAATGC
>DASQVJ010000338.1:0-2668 GCA_035640835.1 Bryobacteraceae bacterium | reverse complement strand
AGGCCGCGGCGAGCAGGCCGTTTTGACGAAACGAAGCCAAATGCCTAATTTGACGAAACGAAGCCAAAGTCCCTTAACTCCTTATGCATCAAGTACTTGCGTGTTGGCCGCACCCAAAGACTCGAGCAAACGGCGGGTCTGGTCGACCTCGAATTTGCGGTCCGACGACTCGACCACCAGCAGGTAGCGGTCATCGGTGACCACCCCGAAGCGCTCGTAATTCATCGACGGGTGATAGAACTGCGGGAGCTTGTTCAGAGCCAGCATCCCGAAGACAGCACAGAAAGCACTCAACAAAACCGTCAACTCGAACATGATCGGAACCGAGAACTCGACGGCGAAAAGCGGCTTGCCACCGATGACGAGGCGATAGCCCGGCGGCAGGAGCACCGGAATGTTCACCGAGTCGATCGAGCCGGTGTACCAGATCAGGGTGGTTGCCAGGGTCAGACCAAGACAACCGAAGCAGAACACGATATAGCCGAGGATCGAAGGAGGGACGCCGATGGCATCGTCGATCCCGTGAACAGGAAAGGGCGTCAGGGCATCCAGCTTGCTGTAGCCGTGCGTGTGGTGAAGCTCGTGACCGGCATGGATCAAGCCCTGAGCCGTTTCAAACTCGGCAACCAGGCCGTAGATGGCACGGTCGCGCAGGGTACCCGCAGACGAGGTAATCGCCGACATTAGTGAGCACCTCCTGTGGGCGAGGGAGTGATGTGCGGTACCGCCGAATTCACCGCGCGGTCCGCATGGACCGGATGTCCGTGTTCACCGTAGATGTGCTCTTCGGCCAGCTTGTCGTTAACCATCATGCCCTTCACTTCGCTTAAGGCGATCATGGGCAGGAATCGTACGAAGAACAGGAAGAGCGTCAGGAAGAGGCCGAACGTTCCGAAGAACGTCAGGATATCGACGAACGTTGGTGTGAAGTAACCCCAGCTCGATGGCAGGAAGTCGCGGTGGAGCGAGGAGGCGATGATCACAAAGCGCTCGAACCACATGCCGACGTTGATCACCAGCGAGATTACAAACATGAACGGAATATTCGTGCGCAGGCTCTTGAACCAGAAGAACTGTGGCGAGAGCACGTTGCAGGAGATCATCATCCAGTAGGCCCACCAGTAAGGTCCGAAGGCTCGGTTGATGAAGACAAAGCGCTCGTAGGGGTTGCCGCTATACCAGGCGATGAAGAACTCGGTCGCGTAAGCGTAACCGACGATCGTGCCCGTGGCGAGCATGATCTTGTTCATGTTCTCGAGGTGCTTCATGGTGACGAGGTTCTCGAGGTTGAAGGCCCAGCGGGCGATTACCATGAGCGTCACCACCATGGCGAATCCGGAGAAAATAGCGCCGGCGACGAAGTAGGGCGGGAAGATCGTCGTGTGCCAACCGGGGATGATCGACGTTGCGAAGTCGAAGCTAACGATGGTGTGCACCGAGAGAACCAGAGGCGTCGAGAGGCCGGCGAGGATGAGATAGGCCATCTCATAGTTGCGCCAGTGACGGGCGGAACCGCGCCACCCAAGGCTCAGCGCGCCGTAAATACGAGCGCGTAGACCCGCGGCACGATCGCGGATCGTTGCAAGATCGGGGATCAGACCGACATACCAGAACAGCAGCGACACCGTTCCGTAGGTCGAGACCGCGAACACGTCCCACATGAGAGGACTACGGAAGTTCGGCCAGATATGGAGATCGGGGTTCGGCAGAGGAAGCAGCCAGTAGACGGCGCGCCAGGGACGGCCGGTGTGGAAGACCGGATAGATCGCGGCGCAAGCCACAGCGAAGAGCGTCATCGCCTCGGCGAAGCGGTTGATGGACGTTCTCCACTTCTGGCGGAAGAGGAACAGAATGGCTGAGATCAGCGTGCCGGCGTGGCCGATACCGATCCAGAACACGAAGTTCGTGATATCCCACGCCCAACCGACCGGTTGATTGTTACCCCAAACGCCGATGCCGTTAAACACCAGGTAGCCCAACATCGTGAAGAGCAGCAGGGTGATGCCGCCCGTGACAGCGAGAGCGACATACCAATTGCGATGCGTGCCAACTTCGACGATTCGGCTGACAGCTTCCGTGACCTGGTGCAGGGTCGGGTTGCCGGTCACCAGTCGCGGAGTAATGTGTGGATCTTGCCGGATGGAGTCTAACTCAGCCATGATGTGTTTCCTTTCCGTGCTCGGCGCCCGCTGGAGCGAGCTCCGGATGCGGGTTGCGCAGCTTGGCTAAATAAGTGGTTCGGGGCCGCACATTCAGCTCTTCGAGCATTGCGTAGTTACGCTGCTGCTTCTTGAGCATGGCCACTCGGCTATTCGGATCATTCATGTTGCCGAACACAATCGCTTCGGTTGGACAGGTCTGCATGCAAGCGGGCTGGATCTCACCGTCCTGGATGACGCGACGACCTTCTGCCTTCGCCTGGATCTTCTTTTCCTGAATCCGCTGCACGC
This sequence comes from Bryobacteraceae bacterium, assembly GCA_035640835.1. Classification (GTDB taxonomy): domain Bacteria; phylum Acidobacteriota; class Terriglobia; order Bryobacterales; family Bryobacteraceae; genus DASQVJ01. The sequence continues at coordinate 218 of DASQVJ010000338.1, read as the reverse complement.
AGTAGTTGCACTTCTCCATGACACCGCGCATGCGGACAGTGACATCCGGATTCCAAACCATCTTTTGGGATTCCTGCGTTCCCTTGTGCCAGTCGAGGAAGTTAAAGCGGCGGACCTTGTAGGGGCAGTTGTTCGAGCAGTAACGGGTGCCGATGCACCGGTTGTACGTCATCTCGTTCAACCCCTCGGGGCTGTGCGAGGTGGCGTTGACCGGGCAC
>DASQVJ010000337.1:0-6624 GCA_035640835.1 Bryobacteraceae bacterium | reverse complement strand
TCGTCGAGAAGATCGATGGCCTTATCGGGCAGGAAGCGATCAGGAATAAATCGTGTCGACGTGTGAACCGCCACCTCCACAGCCTCGTCTGTATAGGCGACAGCGTGGAACTTCTCGTACCGTTCCTTGATGCCGAAGAGGATGCGGATGGCATCGTTCTCGGACGGCGGCGGGACCTTAACGGCCTGGAAGCGCCGCTCGAGCGAGCGATCCTTTTCGATCGACTTGCGATATTCGCTCGGCGTGGTCGCGCCGATGCACTGGATTTCGCCACGTGACAGCGCCGGCTTGAGAATGTTGGCGGCATCGAGGGAGCCTTCGGCCGATCCCGCGCCAACCAGGGTGTGTAGCTCGTCGATGAAGATGATGGCGTTTTGGTTTTCCATCAGCTCCTTCATGATCGTCTTCAGCCGTTCTTCGAACTGGCCGCGGTACTTGGTACCGGCAACGATCAACGAAAGATCGAGAGCAAGGATTCGCTTGTCAGCGAGGAACGAGGGAACATCACCATCAGCAATCCGTTGGGCCAGGCCTTCGACAATCGCGGTTTTTCCGACGCCCGGCTCGCCGATGAGCACAGGGTTGTTCTTGGTGCGGCGGCAGAGAATCTGCACCACCCTTTCGACCTCGTTGTCGCGTCCGATCAGCGGGTCCATGCCTCCGTCAATGGCAACCTGCGTCAGGTCGCGGCTGAACTCGGCAAGCAAGGAGCTCTCCTTGGGCCGGTTCGATGACATCTTTTCAGAAGAGGAGCGGGCGATTTCCTCCCGCACCTGAGAGAGGCGGAGCCCACGCTCATGCAGGATCTCGGCCGCGAAACTCTTGTCCTCTCGGAGAAGACCCAAAAGCAAATGCTCAGTACCGATGTGCTTATGGCTGAGCCTCTCGGCCTCTTCCGCACCGTATGCGAGCACCCGTTTGCATTCGTGGCTCAACGGAAGGTCGACGGACGTGGAGACCTTTTCGCGGATCGTCGTATGCGCCTCGATCTGCTTTCGAATGGACTCGATTGCAGCCGCGGAGCGCAAAAAGCGGTTTGCCAGGGCTTTATCCTCACGGAGAAGGCCGAGCAGCAAGTGCTCCGTCTCAATGTAAGGACTTCCGAACTGGCTCGCTTCGTACCTGGCGAAGAAAATAACTCGCCGGGCCTTCTCAGTGTAGCGTTCAAACATAGTTCGTACCGTCTCGTCTTGCAGCTTTCTCGGATCCGTTCTCGCCCTGCAAGTCGACGAGGAGGCCGTGGTCCAACTTCAGTACCCTATTACATCTGCGCGCAAACTCGACGTTGTGCGTCACAAATATTGAGGTTAGTTGATGGTTTCGATGCAGATCGTCAAATAAACTCGCTATCACCTCGGCGGTGTTTTCATCCAGATTCCCCGTAGGTTCATCTGCCAGAAGCACCTTTGGGTTGCCGATGAGGGCGCGCGCGATCACGACGCGCTGCTGCTCGCCTCCCGACAACTCACCCGCCAAGTGATGGGCCCGGCCTTCCAAACCGACTTCGGCCAGCAGCGCCCGTCCCCTCGGCTCCGCTTCCCGCCTGCTCACGCCTCGCATCAGCAGCGGCATCAGCACGTTTTCCAGGGCCGTGAATTCCGGAAGGAGATAGTGCGTCTGCCAGACAAACCCGATCTCACGATTCCGGAAGTCGGCAAGCTCATCTTCCGACAGTGCCGTCACTTCCCGCTCTTCGAAATAGATGGTTCCAGTTGTTGGACGGTCGAGTCCGCCTAAAAGGTGCAATAAGGATGACTTTCCTGCTCCGGAGGCGCCCACCAGCGCCAGGCGCTCGCCGCGGCGTACCCTGAGTTCAAGATTTTGGAACACAACGAGCTTGCTGTCGCCGGACCGGTACTGCTTCGTGAGGTCCACCGTGCGGATCACGTACTCTTCGCCTTCGGGCTCCAAGCTCGTCTCTTTCCTTCTCTACATCATATCTCCGGGTTACGTTTCAGCAACTAAACACTTTGGCAGTTTTCACACCTTGACGCTCATGCTCGAACGAGTTCCGGAGCTCTCCGTTTGGCAACCTTGCGACCCCTTTGAACAACCGGCAGCCTCTCCGATCTCTTGAGGTTGACAATCAGCCCGGCGACGATCGCGACGCATACATCCCACGTAAAGTGGAAGAGCGCCAAGTGCTTCACGGGATCGGCCGTGCCCTCGCCAACCGCCACCATCCCAAACTGCGCCAAGGCAACCAGCGGCAACAGTGCCCCCACACCCCAGGCCGGACGGTACGCCGTCGGACCGAGGCACCAACCGGCGATGGCACATGCCAGCGTCAGCAAAGGAACACCCAGCAGCGTTCCGTAGTTCATCGGAAGCAAAGTTTCCTTCAAGCTGGTCCAGGCCGAAAAGGCGAATGCCCGTTGCGCCCATTTCTCGTCATAAGGAAAGTTCCCAAGGCCCGATCTCGGGGTCGTTTGCTCCGCCAGCGCCATCATCACTCGCCACAGCCTGTCAGGATGCGTCAAATAAAAGAGCGCAATCTTTTCATGCGTGATTTGCGAGGTGATCGACCAAACGTCACGCTCGGGAATGCCATGACTGCTTTGTCCGATATACCATTTGTGTTCCTGCCTTAGCTCCAAATCGCGCAAATCGTTCTCGACATCCGGTGAATAGGCAAGGACACCGCGAAACACTGTCTGCCAGCGGTTGGCGGTCCCCGTAAACCCGTCTATGTGCGTAACACAGTACAGGCTTATCGACGAAAGCAGCAGCAGGCCGACAACCACCGATGTCCAGGACAGCCAGCCTCGGATGCGGCTGCACAGCATGATCGGGACAAGAAAGCCAAAAACAAACAGAGGATAATGCTGCGTTTTCGAGATACTGAATAGCGCCCAATTCAGGCCGAAAAGCAGCCAAAGGATCCGGGGCGGGGAAGGGTGAACAGCCAGTTGCAGCACTGTGCCGATGCTCGCCACAAAGAAGATGATCGCGGCCGCCTCGCAGAAAAGCGAGTTAAACCATGAAATGTTGGTTGGATCGACGGCCGCGATTGCCACCACCAGCAGTCCGATGACGCGCGGAATTGACGGCAAATACTGCAATCCGGCAATGACGAATGCGACTGCGTAAAGCCACAACGCAAAATGAACGGCTCCCAAATGCTGAAGCTGGAAGACGGTCTTTTGGCCCACCAGGTCCAGTGTCCAAAACGCGATTCTGACCAGCGGCCGTTCCGACGTGAGATAGCCCCCGGGGATCGAAGGGACGCGGTTAAAGGCGAACTGGACGCCGCCGAAGGAGGGTTCGGTCTTTCCGGGCTGCACGATCGGCCGCAAGCCTTCAGGCGCCTCGATTCGCCACCAGTCGCCGTTGTTGGCAACCCCAATCGATGGCGGCACAAAGAGCTGAAAAAAGCACGCCAGAGCCACCCACCAGAACACCAGGTATTCCAATCTCAAAGGTCTGCGAATCAATCGCGGGAGCATACAACGTTCGAGTATCGCCTAGTCCCCTCGGGCCCTCACAACCTGACAGTGAGTTGCGATATGCTCACCGGAGAATCTCAATGCGGACCTCAATATTCTTGTTTGCCCTCGTCACCATGTCGTCGATCTTTGGGCAGAGCACGCTTCCCATCACGGGCATCAGCCATGTAGCGTTTCGGGTGAGCGATCTCGAAAAAGCGAAGGCGTTCTATACCGGAGTGCTCGGCTATGAGGAGGCGTTCCATCTCAAGAATGCCGAGGGAGGGACGGCCATCGCCTTTATGAAGGTGAACGATGACCAGTATATCGAGCTTCAGCCTGGTTTAAAGGAAGGCGAGGACGTCCGCTTGACCCACGTATCGTTCGTCACGACCAATGCTGCAGGCCTGCACCAGGCGCTGAGTGAGAGAGGCCTGAATCCCACCGAGGTGCGTACAGGAAAAGACGGCAACCGGTCCTTTCGAGTGACCGACCCCGAGGGCAACCCTCTCGAGTTCACCGAATATGTTGCCGGTTCATTGCACTCGAACGCACGAGGTAAGTTCGATTCGAGCAAGCGCATCTCCAAGCAATTGCTGCATGCAGGGCTTCCGGTGACGCGGTCGAATATGGATGCGACCTACGCCTTCTATCGCGACAAACTCGGATTCACCGAGTTTTGGAGAGGAGGTCCCGAGGGCGCCCCGACGGCCTGGATCAATATGCGGACCCCCGGCTCTCGCGGAGACTACGTGGAGCTGATGTTGCATGACGGATCCCCTTCACGAACCCAGCGCGGCTCCATGCAGCACATCTGCCTTCTGGTCCCAAATATTCCCGACGCACACAAAGTGGCCGTCTCCCGCGGCATACCAGCAGACGAACAGCGCTTCGCACCCCGGGTGGGACGCAATCGCAAGCGCCAGCTAAACCTGTTCGACCCCGACGGCAGCCGCACCGAGTTAATGGAGCCCAAGACCGTCGACGAGCAATAGCTCCGATAGCCGACCTGCCCGCCGTAGCTTTAGCGAAGGAGGGACGATGGAGCCCAAGACCGTCGACGGCCAGTAGCGACAACCCTCTTCACTGATCGCCGCGAACCCCGCCCAACATCCCCGTGCTGCGATGCACAAGATACTGACCAGCACGAAACACCACGGGTTCCGAATACGGAAACTCACCAGGCGATTGCGGCCTCGCCGCCACGTACGACACGTCGGTCACGATATACCGCTGAGGGCTGGCAGCAAGCGCCTCCCGGACAGCCTCTTTGTGGCTCGGAAAAAAATAGACCCACTCGTCCACCGGGTTGAAACGTGTTGACGGCGCCAATTCGAGCTGCACGTAGAGACCCGTCGTCGTGAAGCTGTAGCACGTCAGCTCCCTGTCCCGCAGCCCCTGCTTCTTCAGGAAGTCCGCCACTTGATCCAGCGCCTCCCAGTCCGGCTTGACCGGTTCTGCACTCAATGCGAGCCGGTTCCGGATCTCAGGCGACGCTCCCTCTCGCACGCAGCGCGTCCACAGAGCCGTACGTCCAAAGTCAGCCAAAGGATGTCGAGCCGCCGCCAAGGCCACGAACCCAACCAGGACGATCGAGCCGAGCGGCGTGGGCCCCGGCAGCCAACGTCCAGCCGCCACGACAGCTACGGCTAGAAGCGTCGCGGGCGCCAGATGATAAGGGAAGCCGTATTGGACATAGTTCGCTTGCAGCAACCAGCCAACATAAAGGCTCGACAAGAGCGCTTCCGGGCCTTGTTGAAACTCCCGTTTTGCGATCGCGCGCCACATCGTGGAGAGCGCGATCGGCACCGCAACAACGTGGACCCACCCCCATGGCAAGAACTGCTGAACGAGGGACGCCGTGCGACCGATAACGCCCGCGGAAGAGCGCTGGTAATACTCTGTGCCCCAGCTCATCGCTTCCAGGAAGAACGGCCAACTTCCGGACCACCACAACGACGCACATCCCACCCCGATCACGAGGAATCCCCCGGCGAGCAACCCCGCAGCGTCGATCACCAGCCTGCGCGAGTTCGAATTGGCGCGCCGCAGGACCAATGCCGTGCTTACCATCCAACAGCCGAGGGCCGCCAGGGCGATAAACGGCTTCACGAAAAAAGCCACCGCCCACAGGATTCCCTCACCCATGGCTCGAAGCGCAATCTGACGCAGCGACGTTCGCTCACTTTGCATCGACATCAATTGACGGCCTCGAAGCAAGAGCGCGCCGACCCCCGGTAGCAGCATCCAGACGTCCCTCTGGCAATGCACCACTTCTGAGGTCGCGAGGTAGAAGGCGAACAGCAAGACGGCTGTCCAGGCGCGCTCCGCCGCCCCCAGGCCGATTCGCTTGAGGTACACCATCAGCAGCCAGACGCTGACTGCCACCACGAGGATATCGACGAGACGAAAGGCTTCCGATGTCCAACCCACCATGGAGCGGACCGCGACATGAAGCCACGCCATACCGGGGAAGTTCGGATCGAAGAAGTCGCGGTAATGCACGCCGCCGCGCAGCATGTTGCGTGCGGCGAGGTCGTAGAACGTGACGTCCTGATAAAGCGGCATGCGCAGGAAAAGCGGCAAGCCGGTCACAAGTAACACGAGCAAGCTCGCGCAGGCGAGGAGCAGAGAAGTGTGCTCACGCAAGCGCCGGCTCGATGAGTGGCCGCGCGCTGGCTCTACAGCAATGCTTGCATCAAGGATCACGCGGCGGGCTTACGGCGTCGCCAGGCGAAGTCAATGACCAGGAGAGCGCCCAGGCCCGCAAGGATCAGAGTGGAAGGCTCGGGAGCCACAGTGGATCCGAAGCTCACGTCGTCAATGCTGAAGGGATCGGTTACGCCGCCGCGACTAGCAGCGGAGAATAGATTGACTTGTCTGACAGGATCCACGATGTCCGTGAAGCCGACGAACATCGCGCCGCCCTGGTCCGATGCTGTGATCTGCGTTTCTCGGGAGCCGCCATTTAGGAGAAACGTTTGGATTCGAAAAGGGGAGAATGGAGGGGTGACTTGGTTTGCGCCAGTGATGTAGACACCAAACGCCTGAATCGGCTGATCAAAGCTGAAGGTCAGACGCGAGCCAACACCAACGCCGGTTAGACTAGTCGCATGAACGAACTGCGAGCCTCCGGGTGTGGTGTTATAGCCGAGTGAGGCGTCTCCCGCAAAGTTCACGACTCCGCCTCCTGGACCGG
>DASQVJ010000336.1:0-4045 GCA_035640835.1 Bryobacteraceae bacterium | reverse complement strand
GGCCCCATGCACGTGCAGGAGACCTTTTATTACCATCCTCACGTGACCTTGGCGCAGAATGTGCCGGCAGAGCAGTTGAAGGCGACCTTGGACGCGGCGGTCAAGGCGTGGGAGCACTTGCCCAACCGGTCGTTCTATGTGGATCGACTCGTGTGGGTGCAGAACACGTTCGAGAATCGCTGGCTCGACCTGGCGAGCTTCGAATTGCTGGCCACGCCGGTGCTCGGGTAGTTAGTTGCTGGCGGTGCCCGCAAGCCTTCAGCGATCAGCGATCACCTTTCAGCCTTGACTCACATGCAGGGCCGAGCAGCGCGCGACCGAGTTGAACGCATGTTCACCGCGCTGCTTCAAAGGCTGAGGGCTGATAGCTGAACGCTCTCGTTCACAACTTGTAGAGCATCATGTAGACGATGACGCCCGTGACGCTGACGTAGAGCCAGATCGGGAACGTCCACTTCGCGATGCGGCGATGCCGCTCGAACTGGCTCTTCCAGGCCCGGTACAACGACATTCCTGCCAGAAACGGCACCGACGCTGCCAGAATCGTGTGGCTGATCAGGATGCTGAAGTAGACGGGCCGGACCCAGCCCGTCTTGGTGAAGGCCACGGACCCCACCTGGGCATGGTACACGAGGTAGCAGATCAGGAACACGACCGAGACGCCGAAGGCCGTTAACATCGTGCGTCGATGGGCTTCAATGCGTTTGCGGCGAATCAGCGTGTAGCCATAAACCAGGAGGCAAGCGGCTGTCGCGTTCAGAGTTGCATTGACTGCCGGTAGATCTCGAACGGAGATCAACCGCCCTCTCCTGCCAGATCCTTAGCGTCCGCGACAAGCTTGTTCATGCTCTCCTGTTCGGAACTGTCGTAGTATCCGCGAACGCGGCCTTTCTGATCCACCAGGACGAACCGGGTGCTGTGCTCCAGCGGTCCTCCGATCGTGCTCAGGTGAAAGGCGTCATAGCTCAGCCGGTTCAAATCCTGCTTCGTTCCCGTGAGGAACCACCATCGGTTCGGGTCCGCTTTGAAGCGTTGTCCATAGCTTGCAAGGGCCTCAGGTGTGTCGTGGTCCGGGTCGATCGTGAAGGACACCAGCCGGATGTCGGAGCTTGTGGGGAGCGCTCGTTGGATCTGACCCATCTGCGACGTCATGCGAGGGCAGGGGCCTTGGCAGGTGGTGAAGATGAAATTCGCGATCCAAACCTTTCCATCGAGCTTGTCTTTCGAGGAGAACCGGGATCCGGTCTGATCGGTCAATTGAAAATCCGGAACAATTTCGTAGGAAGGAAGCGCGGGACGAGAAGAACAGGCTGCAAACAGGATCGATATAGCGAGAATGAGCCGGAGCGGCATTACAGCATTGGGCGGTCGGCCAACATGAGCCCGTACAGGAGCGGCAAGTAGACGATCGAGGCTAGAAGAACCTGGCGAGCCTGGGCTCGCGTGCGGTCGCGAGCGACTCGTACGCCCGCGTAGAAGTAAAAGATCCCAAGGACCAGCGCTCCAAGGAGATAGACGTTGCCCGCCATGTTGAGATAACGAGGGATGAGGCTCACCGGGATCAGAATGAGCGAGTAAATCAGGATCTGGCGAACCGTTCTCTCACCGCTGCTGTCGATGACCGGCAGCATTCGAATACCAGCCCGCGAGTAGTCCTCGCGGTACATCCAGGCGATCGCGTAGAAGTGGGGAAACTGCCACAGGAACAGGATGGCGAACAGGACGAGACCTTCCCAGGTCAGCGCTCCAGAGGCAGCAGCGTAGCCGATGAGAGGAGGCATTGCTCCCGGAAATGCTCCGACCGTCGTCGAATGCGGGGAGATCCTCTTCAAGGGAGTGTACAGAAAGAGGTAGCTCGCCAGCGTGAGAAGCCCTAGCCAAGCCGACAGTGCATTCACGCCAAACCAGAGTTCGGCAAACCCAAGAATCGACAGGCCAATGCCGAACGTTAGCGCGCCCGCAGCGGAAATTCGACCTTCCGGAAGCGGCCGCTTCTTCGTTCGGTTCATTTGGGCATCGGCTGCGCGCTCCCACCACTGGTTCAGAGCGGCGGTGCCAGACGCCAGAAGACCGGTGCCTGCTAACGTATGGAACAGAACCCACCAGTTCCAACCCGCATGCGAGCCAAAAAAGTAGCCAACTGCCGTGCTGGCCAGGATCAGCCAAGTGATTCGCGGCTTGGTTAACTGTATGTAGTCCTTGATCATTCGTGGCCGCGCAAGTTCGAGCTACATTACCGACGCAGCAGATTCACTACCATTCCAAAGATGCACTGTGAATTACTGCCGAACCAGACTTTTTACATTTTAACGCGATTCTTGGGAACCGCAAGAACCCTTTCGAAAAGTGAAATGCCGACCTCACGAACTGTCGCGGGTATAAACTGTAGTGTTTCATGATCCTCGAGCTGAAGCACATACAGAAGCGCTTCGGCGGCGTGGCAGCACTAAAAGACGGCAATCTGCAGGTCAGACAGGGCGAGGTCCACCTCCTCATGGGGGAGAATGGCGCTGGCAAGTCGACGCTCATGAAGATTGTCGCGGGGTTGCAACCTGCCGATTCCGGCGAGATACTGTGGCGCGGGTCGAAGACCTCCTTTTCGAGTCCTGCGGCGGCGGCGACTGCCGGCATTGCGATGGTGCATCAGGAGTGCCTGCTCGCTTCTCATCTGACTGTCGCCGAAAACATCTATCTTGGGCGGGAGCCTGCCAATGCGTTTGGATACGTCAACCGCAGGGAGATAGACCGTCGGGCTCGGATCCTGTTGGAGGAACACCACTTCCCGCTTCAGCCCGATTGGAAAGTCGGTCGCCTGAGCCTGGCCCAGAAGCAGTTGGTCGAGATCTCCCGAGCCATCGCGCATCGGGCCGAGCTGTTGATCTTCGATGAGCCGACGTCGTCGTTGTCGGAGAACGAGACAAGAGAGGTCTTCCGCATTGTTTCGAGCCTTCGAAGCCGGGGCGTTGGCGTAATCTACATCACTCATAGGCTGGAAGAGCTTCGGGCTGTGGGCGATCGGGTGACGATTTTGCGGGACGGAGAGACAGTCCATAGCTGCCTCTTAAGCGAGCTCACGACGGATGAGCTGATCCGGCACATGGTCGGGCGGTCGTTCACCTCGGCTTATCAGCGGGTTGCCGAGACGCCCGGCGCCGAGGTTCTGCGGGTCGAGCATCTCACTCGCCAAGGCGTGCTAAATGATATCTCGTTCTCGCTTCGGGCTGGCGAGGTCGTTGGGCTCGGGGGACTCGTGGGTGCCGGACGGACCGAGCTCTGCCGGGCGATCTTTGGCATCGACCCGATCGATTCCGGGCGAATCCTGATCGACGGCAAAGCGTGCAGCATTCGGAGTCCACAGGACGCGACGGCGGCGGGCATCGCCCTGATACCGGAAGATCGGCAGAAATTAGGGCTCGCTACGGGACTCTCGATTCGGCACAACACGACGCTCTCGAGCCTCGATAAGGTGAGCCGTTTCAGTTTCGTGAGCGCCGGCGACGAACGGCGTGTTGCTGCCGAGGCGATCCAGAAGCTCCGGATTCGAAGCTCGGGACCCGAGCAGATCGCAGGCCGGCTCAGCGGTGGAAATCAGCAAAAGGTTGTGATCTCGAAGTGGCTCGCCAAGGGCGCGCGGATTTTTCTCTTCGATGAGCCCACGCGCGGAATCGACGTCGGGGCGAAGGTTGAGGTTTTCGAGGTGATTAGCAGCCTCGCGCGCAACGGTGCGGCGATCCTCGTCGTCAGCTCCGAACTGCCGGAGCTGCTGCAGGTTTCCGATCGCATTCTGGTGATGGCCAGCGGCCGCATCGCCGGGGAACTGCCGAATCGTGCCGCAACTGATCCGACCAAAGCTGCAACTCAGGAAGATATTATGCGACTTGCCGCTCCTCAGGAGTGGGCCCAATGATTCAGCGGCTTTTGCCGTTTTTGACCCTCACCATCCTTTTTATCCTGCTGGCGATTGCATCCCCGTTCTTTTTAACGAGCACGAACCTGTCGAGCGTCATCCGGCAGACGGCCGTGATCAACATCATGGCTCTCGGGA
>DASQVJ010000335.1:0-9311 GCA_035640835.1 Bryobacteraceae bacterium | reverse complement strand
CGCATTCGGTTTTGGAGTAGCAACTGAAGGTGTGAAGCAAACTCCATCTCGCCTAACGGCAAGACTTTGCGCGGAAGCGGGAGTTGCGGTATGTTTTGGGTCCATGATCGGAACCACGACCGCGATCGATCCAAGTGACATGCACGCACGTTTTGAATCCCTCTTCAACGCCGGCGACGAGGAAGGGTTGGTGAATTTGTACGAAACCGATGCTGTTCTTTATCCTTCGACGGAAGGACCGGTGCGCGGAAAAGAGGCAATCCGGACAGCGTTGCAGGGATTCATCAGGATAGGCGGTAAAATCAGCATTCGCACGCTCGCTACGTTTGTGGCGAATGACATCGCACTGACACACGGCGAGTGGACTCTCTCGGGTGGTGCGACCGATCTGACCGGCAAGTCCGCGGAAGTGTTGCGACGGCAGCCGGACGGGCGGTGGCTTTACGTGATCGACAATCCTTGGGGTTAGTGACGATCTTTGGCTCAGTTAGCGGGCAATTCGGCTAGTCGTCGACTTTTGAAGTAATCCCGTGCTCGCGCATTTTGTCGTAGAGAAGTCGCCTTTGAATCCCGAGGATGCCGGCAGCGCGTGCCTTGTTTCCGTGAGCTTCGGCGAGAGCGGCCTTGAGCATGTAGGCTTCAATCTCGTCGATGATGGCCTTGAATCCATTTCGATAAGGAAGCTGCGCTAACCAATGTTCGGGACGAGCTGTGGTGCGTGCCGCGAAGTCGACCGCTTCGGCGGTGATGATGCCTCCAGGGGCAAGGGCGATGGCTCGGGAGATGGCGTTCTCGAGTTCGCGCACGTTGCCGGGCCAGTCGTGGGCCAGCAGGCGATCAAGGGCTTCAGGCTGTATGTTCATGGGCCGAGTCGAGCGCGCGAGGAAGCGTTGCAGTAGAAGAGGAATATCCTGCTTTCGATCGCGCAGAGGAGGCAGGTGGATGTGGATCACGTTCAGCCGGTAGTAGAGGTCCTCTCGAAACCGGCCGGCGGCAACCGCCGCAGCGAGGTCCTGGGCAGTGGCCGATACGACGCGCACATCCACGCTAATCGTTTTGTTGCTGCCCAGACGCTCGAAGCTTCGATCCTGAACTGCACGCAAGAGCTTCGATTGAAGAGCCAGGGGCATGTCGCCCACTTCATCGAGAAACAAGGTTCCGCCACTTGCCTCCTCGAAGCGCCCACGTCGCGTGTACAGCGCATTCGTGAAGGCACCCTTTTCGTGTCCGAACAGCTCGGCTTCCAACAGGGTTTCCGGAATGGCCGCACAGTTCACCTTAAGCAGCGGGCCGTCGCGCTTGGCGCTGTGCTCGTGAAGCGCATTCGCTACGAGTTCCTTGCCGGTGCCTGACTCACCCGTGATGAGAACATTCGCATCCGAGTTGGCGGCTCGCCCGATCAGCTTGTATACGGCTTGCATCTCGGGGGTGTGTCCAATGATCTCCGGTATCGAGGTCCCGCCATTGCGACCCGCACGAAGCGCTCGCACCTCCCGGTCGAGTGATCGATACTCGAGAGCCCTTCGCACGACAACGAGCAAATGGTCGATGTCGATGGGCTTCGTCAGATAGTCGAACGCTCCCAACTGGGTGGCCCGGATGGCCGTGCTGCTGGTGGTGTCGGCCGTCATCACGATGACCGCGGCGTCGGAGTAGCCGTCCTTCAGCTGTCGCATTACGTCGAGACCGCTGAGGTCGGGCAAGCGGACGTCGAGAAGGATGAGTGCAGGCTCCTGGGATAGCGCGGTTTGCAATCCGGTGCAGGCGTTCTCTGCAGTGAAGACGCGGTAGCCCTCATCCGCCAACATCACCGAGAGCGAATGCAGCGCCGTACGCTCGTCTTCGATAATCAGGACGCTTTCTGGCATGCGCTTCTCTCGCCATGGGCCTGAGGCAATGCGATCCGGAAATGAGCTCCGCAGGACTCGTCGGCCACATAGTCGATGTTTGCCCCCATCTTCTCGAGGAGAGTACGTGTCACCGCAAGGCCGAGGCCCGTTCCATTTGGCTTGGTTGTGTAAAACGCTTCGAAGAGGTGCTCGCATTGCACCGGCGAGAGTCCGGGTCCGGGATCACGGACGCTGATGAATGTGCCCTTCTCATCAGCTTCCACCGACATGGTTACCGTGCCACCCTGACCGGAAGCATCAGCAGCATTCAGCAGCAAGTTCATCAGAGCTTGTTGCAGATGGCCGGCATCCACATCAACCTCGAGGCCGGATCCACCCGTGATGACGGCAGTGACACCGCGCTCCTCGAGGTGCGGGCTGACCAGGGCAACGGTTCTTTCCAGTATCGGAAGCAAAGGCTGTCTTCGCACGCGCCCGGGTTCGTCGACTCCGAAGACGAGAAGACTCTTGAGCAACGAATCGAGTCTGTCCACTTCCTGCAGCACCATGGGGACGCTTTCCTCAGCGGCAGGGTGCCCGCGCATACGGCGGGCAATCATCTGGACGGTTAGCCGAATGCTGTTGAGAGGATTGCGGATCTCGTGCGCGATACCGGCGACCACACGCCCCATGACACGAAGGCGATCCTCCCTTCGCAGGGCTGCCTCGAGGGATTGGCGGCGTTCGGCCATTTCGTTAATAGCCCCTACGATCGGCTGCAACTCGTGCTGTTGCGGAGGAAGCCGGAACCCGGGCTCTGTCTGCAGTCGTGCGAGTCCAGCTTGGATGGCCGCGAATCCTCGCTGCATGCGATAGCTCAAGGTCAACCCGCCGGCCAGCGCAAACAACGCCACGATCAGGATGGCCATGGGGATGAGCTTCCGGCGTAAACTACGGGACTCGTTGAAGTTGAGATATCGTTTCACTGCCCATGCTGCGGTGTCGGTGCCGGGTTGTGCGACTGCTGCCACGACCACCAGATCGCGCTTATCATCAAACACGCGATGAGCGGGCCTTCGTGTTCGGCGCGATTCGTCTATGGCGTCGAGAACCGCTGCCTTTTCGATTTCCGGCTGTGTGAGCTCGCTTTCCCGTTCGGTGTAAGTGGGAAACGTGTGGCCGGTCATCGTTCGACCGATCATGTATCCGCCTTCAACATCCGGGTAAGACCGCAACACCTCGTACGAGGCCCGCTTCAGTGAATCATCCGAGGGTTCGAGTCCTGCCTTCACCACAATCAGTTCCTGAACTGCGTAGGCCAGGCTCTTTTCGGCATCCGCAATTACGGTGGTGCGAAAGCTACTGATGAGGTCTGCCAGCAGAATCGCTGTAAGCGCAATCGCGACGAACGTCGTCAGAAGAAGGAGAGTTTGCAGTGGCTGGGCGGCCGCCACTCTCGGGAACTTCATAAGCATCTTCGGCAACGCGACACAGATAACGGCACGCCCGGGTCCGGACTGCAGTCAAAGCTTTTCACCGGAACCGGATGCCGAGAAGGCCAAAGTGTACGCTTTCCGTACGACCAGTGTACGGTTTTTGCAGCGACCGCGCTAGCACGTATGTGAAGCCGTTGCAGTGCAGTCGATTAGTATGGCCCGACTCGTGCTCTAAATCGCACTCCAGATGCCTGTCCCGCGTGCAGCGATACTGCTGCAGCTCCTCGCCATTCCAACTGCGTTGATGCTCGGGCAAGACCCACCACGGAATCCTGGGGTCCTGACACTCGATCAAGCGATTCAGGAGGCGTTGCAGAACAATCTCGGGCTGATTGCGGATCGCTATTCGGTGACGATCGCGGAAGCCAACCTCATCACGGCGCGGCTGCGACCCAATCCCATACTCACGCTCGACGGTGATCACCTGGACTTGCTTGGGACGCATTTCAACCGCGTAAACAATGCAGGTCCAGAGGAGTACAGTGTGCGAATGGACTTCCTTTTTGAGCGTGGTCACAAGCGACAACATCGCATGGAGGTCGCAAAGAACCAGATAGAGTTTGCGCGATTGGAGGTTCTGAACGCCGTTCGAGAGCTTCTCCTCAGCGTACGAAGTGCGTTCGTGGATCTTCAGCTTGCAAAGAGAAGCCTCGACCTCGCTCAAGAAAACTTGCAGGCTCTCACGGATATTACCGAGGTCAATAAGGCTCGGGTAAAGGCGGGCGATTTGGCCGATGTCGAACTCGTAAGGACGCGCTTGGCGGCACTACAGTTTCAAAACCAGGTGAAGCAGGCTGAGCTGAAGGTGAGAGCGGCAAAGAACCGGCTTCAGCTTTTGCTGGGCCGAGTCACGCCAAATCCGGCCTTCGACATAGCCGGCGAGTTCCGTCAGGATCCTGGTCCGACGGCTGCGGCGGAGTTGGAGAGCAAGGCGCTGGAGTTGCGGCCTGATTTGCGTTCGCTTCGCCAATCACAGGTTGGTTCGCAAGCCGCGTTGCGACTTGCCCTCGCCCAGGGAAAGGTGGACTATACGATCGGTTCCGAGTATCGAAGGCAGCAGGGTGTGAATGGAACCGGGAACTCGGTGGGACTCTTCCTTCAAACAAACCTTCCGATCTTCAACCGCAATCAGGGAGAGATCGAGCGCGTGCGCCGGCAGCAGCAACAGATAGAAGCCCGCATCCGGGATCTCCAGGCGACGATTCAAATGGAGGTCCGGAACTCGTTCGAGCAGTATCGAACGGCACAGGAGTTGTTGGCCAGTATCGAAAAGGACATGCTCGGTCAGGCGAAAGACGTGCGCGAGATTACCGCATACTCGTATCGCAGGGGAGAAGCAACTTTGATCGAGTTTCTCGATGCACAGCGAGCGTTTAACGAAACGATGCAGGCTTACAACGAGGCACGAGCCGAGTATGCAAGGAGCTTGTACGCACTCGAATCTGCTGCAGGGATCGAAGGAGGAAATCGATAGAGTGAGGGCTCTCGTTGCAATCCTCGTGGTGGTTCTCTGCGTGAGTTGCAACCAACCCACGCCCGAAGCGGCGGAACCTGCAACATCCACAGCGGCCGCGAATCCGCCGCAGACAGGAGTGGTCCGTTTTCCAGCTGACTCGCCTCAGCTTCGCAGGATCAAGGTGGAGGCTGTTGCGAGTGAGAGAACGCCGCTCGAAGAAGTCGTTGCACCCGGGAAGATCGAAGCGATTCCCAGCAGGATAGCTCGGGTCACCATGCCTGCAGCAGGCCGGGTGAAGCGGTTGATGGTGGGATTGGGAGATGCAGTGCGAGCCGGTCAAGTGCTGCTTACGATCGAAAGCCCCGAAGCCGGAACCGCCATCTCCAACCTTCAACAGGCCGAAGCTCGCGTGCAGCAGTCTCATTCAGGAGTCGCAAAAGCAGAAGCTGACTTGAGCCGCGTGCGAGATCTACTCGAGCATCGAGCGATTGCTCAAAAAGAGGTCGTGAGCGCGGAAGCGGCGCTTGCGCAGGCTCGCTCCGAGATGGCACAAGCCATATCGCTACAGCATGAGGCAGAGCAACGCCTTCAGATTCTCGGGGTCAGCGGAGGGTCTCCCGAGATCCCCGTGAAGTCGCCAGTTTCGGGAAAGGTGTTGGAGGTGGCGGTGGCTGCCGGCGAGTATCGCACGGACACAAGTGCTCCGCTCATAACGGTGGCGGATCTGAGCACGGTGTACGTCACCGCTAACGTGCCAGAGAGCGCGATCCGGTTGATCGCCATTGGAGAACTCATCGAACTACGACTGTCCGCCTGGCCGGGTGAAACGTTCAAAGCACGGGTGGCTCGGATCGCTGATACCGTCAACCCGGAAACGCGAACGATCCGCGTGATGGCACAGTTGGCGAACCCCTCGGGCAAGCTTCGCCCCGACATGTTTGGCGAGATCCGCCATGAAGAGACCTTCCGTGTTGTTCCGATTGTTCCGCAAGGGGCTGTAGTGCAAAAACAAAACCAATCAATGGTGTGGCGCGAGCGGTCTGTAGGTGTTTTCGAGGCGGTTCCCGTGGAGATCGGGACGGCACGGAATGGGCGGGTTCCGATTACATCCGGAATTTCTAACGGAGATCGCGTGGTGGTTGATGGATCGACGCTGCTGGACAGCGGTTCCTAGCGAACTTAGCCGATGATCGCTCAACTGCTCCGGTTTGCCCTGCATCAGCGCTTCATCACGATTGTGCTCGCTCTCGTGTTGATCGGTCTGGGCGTTTACTCCTTTCGTCAACTGAAGCTCGAGGCTTACCCCGACATATCCGACACACAGGTAGTGGTGATCACGACCCTTGCCGGCAACGCCGCCGAGGAAATGGAGCAGCAGGTCACGGTTCCGATCGAAAGGGCCTTGAACAGCGTGCCCAACGTGATTGCAAGGCGATCGAGAACCATCTACGGCCTCTCGGTCGTCGAGTTGACCTTCGCTTACGGAACGAACGACTACTTTGCGCGACAGGTGGTGTTGGAAAAGTTGCGCGACGCATCGCTTCCGAATGGCGCACAACCTTCGCTGGGTCCACTCTCAACGCCCATCGGTGAGCTGTTTCGGTATCGCCTGGAGGCTCCCAGGACTTTCAGCGATATCCAGCTTCGCGAGTTGCAGGATTGGGTGATCGCCCCGCGAATCCTTCAGGTGCCTGGAGTGGCCGACGTAGTTCCGTTTGGCGGATTGGTCAAGCAGTATCAGATCGAAGTGAATCCGCTTTCGCTCGAGAAATACGGGTTCTCCGTGGCCCGCATCGCTGACGCGGTGAATGCGAATAATCGCAATGCGGGAGGCGCACTCCTGGATAACCAGCAGCAATCGATGGTCATCCGCGGGGTGGGATTGATACGTTCGCCGGAAGATATTGGAAGCATCATTCTGTCGAATAAAGCGGGAACGCCGCTTTATGTCCGCGATGTGGCACAGGTAAAGATTGGCGCGGCGCCGCCGACAGGGGTCTTCGGTGTCAACCAGCGTTCTGGGGGAGTCGAAGGCATCGTGCTGATGCGACGCGGTGAGAATCCCTCGGAGGTGCTCAACGGCGTTGCGGAAGAACTCGACCGGCTGAACAGGGAGAAGCTTCCGCGCGGCGTAAAGATCGTCCCGATCTACGATCGACGCGATCTTGTGGAGAGTACGCTCCACACGGTCACAAAAACACTGGCGGAAGGGCTGCTGATCGTGATCGCCGTGCTCTTCATATTCCTGGGAAGCGTGCAGGCTGCTCTTCTTACGGCGATCACGATCCCGCTGTCGCTGCTGTTCGCCTTTGTGGCCATGAATGCAGCGGGAGTGCCCGCCAACCTACTGAGCCTGGGAGCATTGGATTTCGGCATCATCGTCGACGGCACACTCGTTATGGTGGAGCACATCGTGCACAGGCTCTCGCACCGCGATTCCGCACGCGAGAGCACCTTCGAAACCATACGCGTTGCAGCCCTCGAAATTGAGCGACCGATCTTTTTTTCACTGTTGATTCTGGTCTCGGCTTACTTGCCGTTGTTCACACTCGAGAGGGTGGAGCGACGTCTGTTCACACCGATGGCCTTCACGGTCTGTGCCGCATTGCTCGGGTCGATGCTGATTGCGCTCACGCTGATCCCTGTGCTGGCGACATATCTCTTTCGCCGCGGCGCGAAGAGTTGGGAGAATCCAGTCCTGCGCTGGGTCTATGAAGCTTACGGCCGATTGCTGCAGAAGCTGATTCCACACTCGGCAGCGGTTGTCGTCATTGCGTTCGCTGTTGTTGCGGCTTCGTTCGTGCTCGCCAGCCGCCTGGGATCGGAGTTCCTGCCACAGTTGGATGAAGGGGTGATTTGGGTGCGGGCCAACTTGCCGCCAGGCACGTCGCTACAGAAGGCGGCGGAGGTCGCGAGTGACATCAGGCAATTGGTTCTGCGCTACCCAGAGGTCCGCGTAATCGCTTCGCAAACTGGCCGCAATGATTCGGGAACCGATCCGTTCGGGCCAAACCGAAACGAGGTCCTGATCACGCTCAAGCCCTACGACACATGGCCAGGTGGTAAGACAAAGACTCAGTTTGTCGAGGAGCTGCGAGACGCCCTCCGGGCCAACATTCCTGGAGCAACGCTCAACTTCACGCAGCCGATCATCGACACTGTCACTGAATCCGTCACCGGTTCGTCAGCCGATCTGGCAATCATCCTGACAGGCCCGGATCTTACGGAACTTCGAACGGTGGCACGACGGACACTGGAGACCATTCGGAAAGTCCCGGGTTCGACGGATGCGGCGATCGAGCAGGAACCGGACCAATCCCAGCTACGAATCCAGATCGACCGTCGTAAGGCGGCGCGGTATGGTTTGAACATCGAAGACGTGCAGAACCTGATCGAGTTGGCGCTCGGCGGCAAGGCGATCAGCACTTTGTTCGAAGGGGAACGCCGATTCGACATCACCGCTCGTTACCAGCCGGAGGCGAGAAGCGACCTGACCGATCTGCGCAACATTCTGGTTCGTTCGGGGGACGGGACGCGCGTGCCGTTATCTGAGGTGGCCGAGATCGGTGTCGTATCCGGTGCCAGTATCATCGCCAGACGTGAGAATGAACGACAGATCACGGTGCGAACCAACATTCGGGGCCGCGATCAAGGAAGCTTCGTCACGGACGCACAAAGGCGGTTCGCAAGCAGTATTAAGCTTCCTTCCGGCTATCGCGTGGAATGGGGTGGGCAGTTTGAAAATCTGGACCGTGCCCGCAAGCGTCTGGGAATCGTCCTTCCGATGACGATCGCCCTCATCTTCGCTCTCCTGTTCTTCGCGTTCGGATCCGCGGTAGAAGCTGGACTCGTGTTGATGAATGTGCCGTTCTCGCTGATCGGCGGCATTCTCCTTTTGTGGATGCGCGGAATCAATCTCAGCGTGTCGGCCGCTGTCGGATTCATCAGCCTGTTCGGCGTCGCGGTGATGAGCGGAGTGCTCGTAATCGCCGAGATCACGCGCCAGCGTCGGGAGCTTGGACTCGATCTGCGGACGGCCGTTGTCGAGGGGTCGATCGCGAAGGTCCGGCCCGTGCTGATGATGATCATCGTGGCGCTCCTCGGAATGCTTCCCGCTGCGCGTGCATTTGGAATCGGATCGGATGTCCAGCGACCGCTTGCCACGGTAGTGGTTGGAGGGTTAACATCTACGCTCGTGCTGACATTGTTGGCTTTGCCGAGCCTCTATTACGTTGTTGAGAGGTACAAGGGGCGACGGAGTGCATGAGCAACCAAGTTGTCGAAGCAAGGTCGAAGGCACTACTGGCGATCGTCGATGCCAATGACCAATGGGAAGACTCAGCGCTGCATGAGGCAATCGTGCGGAAACTCGAGCGTCTAGGTATCGCGGGCGCGACTGTGTTTCACGGCATTATGGGCTATGGTGTGCACCGCCGTATTCATCGCAAGGGTCTGTTCGGCGTGGTGGACGACAAACCCGTTGCCGTGCTGGCCGTGGACAGCGAAGAAAAGATACGCTCGGTGGTCGTC
>DASQVJ010000334.1:0-4971 GCA_035640835.1 Bryobacteraceae bacterium | reverse complement strand
GTGTCCGGGGGGTGGCGGGATGCCTTGTATTTGATGCCGGCGGCGGCGGACCAGCTCGCGCCGTCACCGGGAATTCCCAAGGTATTGCGGGGCATGTCTGGGCGCCGGACGGAGATGCTCTTATCGTGTCGACACAAGGGTCCGGCACCATCTACGGGATCTGGCGCTATCCTCTGGAACCGGGTTCCAAGCCACAACGAATCAGCGAAGGCGTGGGCGACGCCATTGATCCGACGAGCGCGCGGCGGGTGAATCGCATCGCCTGGTTGAGCAACGTCGAGGACTCAAACATTTATCGCATCTCACTCCGGGAAGAGGCCGCGCCGCTGAAGTTGGTCGCCTCCACCCGCCGCGATATATTCGCAAACTATGCTTCGGATGGCCGGATCGCGTTTACCAGCGACCGCTCCGGAAGTTGGCAGGTCTGGATTGCTTCGCCGGACGGCTCCCAACAGCAGCGGGCGACCAATCTGTCCAGGGCTAACGTCGGACGTCCTCGATGGTCACCCGATACTCGATATATCGCCTTCGAGCGCCTCGAGCAACGCCGGATTATGGTTATAAAGTGTGAGGCCGGGACCGCGAATTGCGAGCCGCCCGTGCCACTGACTGGTGCACGTGAGTCCGATCCCTGGTCCGAGGAGTTCGCCTGGTGGTCGGCCGACGGCGCCGGTGTCTATTTCTCCTCGGACCGGACGGGGACTGGAGAAATCTGGAAGCAGTCGTGGCCTCCGGTCAGCCCCGCGGTACAGATCACCCAGCACGGCGGCTCATGGCCCGTTGAATCGCCGGACGGGCGATGGCTGTATTACACAAAAACAGGCATAGACGCGATCTGGCGCCTGCCTATCGCCAACGAGAACAGCGGCGCGTCCTCCTCCGAGCAAATCGTGTTCGGTCCGCTCGAGGGTCTCTTCCAGAATGGTTGGATTCTGACGCGCGATGAGCTGTTTTTTGTCCTCCGGAATCCGAACGCGCCGACCTCGGATATTCGGGCGTACGGGTTGCGGACAGGGAAACTGCGGAATGTCGCGACGAGGATTCCGGTTGAAATACCTTTGGATATTACGGAATTATCCGTTTCTCCCGACGGCCGCTGGATAACCTATTGGCAAATCGATCGCTCCGGATCGAATATCATGGTCGCGGATTCCAGGTGATAAAGGGCGCCTCGAAAGTCGCGGCGCTAGAGTTGTCAGTGCCTTCGCTGTGTGGGGTGAGGTCGGTCTGAACATTCATCCGGAATGAGTGACGCGAAGACCTTGAGCATCATTTTTCGTAGATGGGTCACAGGGACCTCCTTGTGACCCAACCACTACTCTCTTTACGACCCGTTCGGGAACGCCCCACGCGAAGCGTCTGCCCCTAGGCTTCGTTCACGTCGGCTTGGCTGTCCTCTTGCGGCACCCGACTCCTCCGGCATCGATGCCGTGTTCGTCGGCATCACCGTTATTCAGAAGCAGGCCCGGAAAACTTTTGCAAACTTCGTCGAGCTTACTCTCGTAGTAGTCACTTCGGAGGCACGCTCTTGCACGACCTGCTGCGGGACATGAGGCACACATTTCGGCGTCTCGGCCGAACGCCCGGATTTACGGCCGCCACAGTCGTGACCCTGGCGCTGGGGATCGGTGCGAACACGGCAATTTTCAGTGTGATCAATGGGGTGTTGCTCAAACCGCTGCCGTTTCCCGAACCGGATCGACTGGTCGGCGTTTGGCAGTCAGCTCCGGGCGTGAATATTGCGGACCTGAATGCCTCGCTGGCGGACTACGTGACTTACCGCGAAGATTCGAGGACGTTCGCCGACGTCGCCCTGTGGCAAGGCAGAGCTTTCACCATCACTGAGTTTGAGGATCCGGAGCGCGTCGAAGGCTTCGTGCTGACTTCACGACTGCTTCCGATGATCGGAGTAAACCCGATCCTCGGACGTCACTTTACGGAAAAGGACTGTGAGACCGGCAGCCCAGATGTCCTCGTGATCAGCTATGGCTACTGGCAGCGAAGGTTCGGCGGCGACCGCAATGTCATTGGCCGCCGCATTATGGCCGATGGAACAAAACGTGAAATCATTGGCGTCCTGCCCAAGGGTTTCTGGTTCATGGACCAGGCCCATGACATCGTCCTGCCAATTCGCTATGACCGGTCCGCCCTGCGACTCGCGGGGTACAACTTTCAAGCGATCGCGAGGCTGCGTCCTGGCGTGGCGCTTCCGCAGGCAAATGCAGACGTCGCGCGCATGATCGGGGTGGAGTTGAGCAAGTTTCCGCCTCCGAAGGGGATGAGCATCGAAATGATGCGAGACGCAAAGCTCGGACCGAATGTCCGGCCTCTGATTGACGACCTGCTCGGCGACATTGGCAGGAGTTTGTGGGTCATCATGGCCACCATCGGAATGGTTCTGCTGATTGCCTGCGCGAACGTGGCCAACCTCCTCCTGGTTCGGACAGAAGGGCGGAATCAGGAGCTCGCGATTCGTGCCGCGCTCGGGGCGGGCCGCGGCCGCATAGCCCGCGAAATGCTTGTGGAAAGCATCTTGCTCGCAGTTATCGCCGGTATCCTCGGCATCGGCTTTGCAGCCGGCGTGCTGCGGATTGTTCTGAAACTCAGTCCGGTGCAAATGCCACGCTTTGAAACGATCGGCGTGGACGGAACTGCCGTGTTGTTCACGCTGGCGATCGCGTTACTGGCAGGCATTGGTTGCGGGGCGATACCTGTCACGAAGTACGCGGGCGGTCGTCTCGCACAAACGATGCGGTCAGGCGGCCGCAGTCTCAGCGCGGGCAGGGAGCGCAATCTGGCACGCAATGGACTGACTGCAGTCCAGGTTGCTCTTGCATTGGTGCTGCTCATCGGTTCCGGCCTGATGATCCGTACGTTCCAGTCGCTGCGCGATGTGCAACCGGGATTCCGCAACCCTGAAGCACTGCAGACCCTTCGTATCTCGATCCCGCGAACCGCATACAAAACAGACGCCGAGTTGCTGAGATTGCACCAAGCCGTAGCTGAACGTCTCGCCACCGTGAATGGCGTGTCAGAAGCCTCTCTGGTTGGGGGACTTCCCATGACCGCGAATCGATCGCAGGATCCGATTGCAGCCAGCGATCGTACCTACCGCCCAGATCAGATCCCCAAATTGCGCCGGTTTATCACAGCCGCTCCGGGAACATTTCGCGCCTTTGGCACGCCGCTCATCGCGGGCCGTGAGTATCAATGGGCCGACATTCACGGAACGCGGCGCGTGATCATCATCTCTGAGAACTTTGCCAAAGAATACTGGGGCAGTGCGCAGGCGGCGATCGGAAAGCAGATTCGCTCTAATCCAAACGATCCATGGAATGAGATTGTCGGGGTCGTCGGAGATATCCGGCACGATGGCGTGGACCGGCCGGCACCGACCACTGTTTACTGGCCGCTTCGCGGGAGCACCTCAATGACCTATCTGGTGCGCACTTCGAGGGCCGGAACCGAGGCATTGACCAACGAACTGCGTCAGGCCGTCTGGGCAGTCAACGGGAGCATGCCTGTCACGGAAGTCCGGACGATGCGGTACGTTTATGACCGATCCATGGCGCGAACAGGCTTTACGCTTACACTGCTCGCGATCAGCGGCGGCATGGCTCTCGTGCTCGCCGCAGTCGGGATCTACGCGGTGATCTCGTACAATGTCGCACAGAAGACGCGAGAAATAGGTATCCGCATGGCACTTGGAGCCCAGCAGAACAGCCTGAAGCTGCTGTTCGTCGGCAGGGGCTTGCTCTGGGCGGGCATTGGAGCGGCGGCTGGACTTGCCGGCGCGGCGGCGCTATCGAGGCTGATGAAATCGCTGCTGTTCGGCATTGAGCCTGTCGACCCGCTGACGTATGCCGCTGTGGCGCTCGCACTCTTGGTTGCGGTCGTGATCGCGAGCTATCTGCCGGCACGTCGGATCACGCTCATCGACCCGTCCGAAGCTTTACGCGCGGAATAGATTGACAATACTGAGTGGACGAACCGCCGCGCGTGAAATGCTTCCGATGCTGGTGATGGCCAACTCGGGTACCTCATCAACCGTCCACAATCCCGGCGCCAGAGTTGTTGCTTACTGGCGAGGATGCGCTTCGTATCAACAAACGCTTCGCGCGATGAATGACGACGGAACACCTTCAAACATCCATGACTCATTCGTGAGTATGCTTGGAATATCTCCGGGAGCCGACCATGACTGTGGAAATCAAGCGCTGTTTCTTTTGACATGACACCCGCGCTCGGGCCGTGAGCCTGAAAGAGAGCATCGAAAGCAAATTGAAGATTCCCACTCGCATTCGCCTGGGTGGACCAGGCGCACTCGACGTTTTCGTCGACAGCCATAAAATCTATTCGAAGAAACAAACTGGCCGATTGCCAACCGCTGACGAGATCATCCAACTGATTCACGCTCGAGGATGAGGTTTGAGGCTGCTGGGTCGCCCCGGGGTGGTTGGTCGGCAGAAGCTGGATGCGATGCCAACGATCCAGATTATGTGGAGACCGAAGTGTAGCCCCCAGGAGGGCTATGTGCTTAAGCGGGAGAGCAAATATGAACCCTCGTTTCCCTGTCTCACCAGATTTGTAGGATTTTGCTAATCTCTCGGAGAGTTTCTCTCACGCACTTGTCCTTCTGGCGGGTACAGTTGCTGCATGAGCGAAAGAACATTGCAGACGCCTTCACGGATTCCGATTTCATCTTCAACATGGTTTATCACCGGCGTAGGACGGGGGCTCGGCCGCAACATTGCCCAGGAGGTAATGCAGCGCGGTGGCCGTGTAGCAGGCACGGTCAGGAATCGCACTCACGCAGAGGAACTTAGGAAGGAGTTCCCGGATCATCTTTGGGTCGCGGAGCTCGACTTGGCGGATTTAGCAACTGTCGCGAAAACTTTCCGGAGAGCCGTCGAGCACTTCGGCCGGGTACACGCGGTCGTTAGCAATGCCGCGTATAGCCTCTTGGGCGCG
>DASQVJ010000333.1:0-3574 GCA_035640835.1 Bryobacteraceae bacterium | reverse complement strand
CGGGCTGAAACAGGCCCACATCCCGGCCAGTTCCAACCGGGAAAAAGCGAACCTGGTTGAGTCCGGCAATCCCGTTCGCCGTGATGGAGACTCCTTTCTGTGGCACGCCATTCGGGGCAAGGAATGCGTTGCTCAGAAATCCGTTCACTTCGGTCGCGCGGCCCAAATACTCATAGCGCAACCCGGCCTCGATCGTGAGGTTGCGGCTCACGCGTGTCGTCGTTTGGATGTAAGGCGCCCACTCCCAGATACGGAATCCTCGAAGTGAGGTGTCTGGTGTCAGGTAAAGATTCTGAGTCAGGAAGTTCATTGGCGCGCCGGGCTGAAGAATCGTGAAGGCCCCAGCCGATGCGTATTGGGGATTCGGTCGCACCAGGAAGCCGAATGTACTGTTGTCCTGAATGCGCCGGAGTTCGCCTCCGAACTTGACCGTCGTCTTGCCGAGCGTCATCGCGAACGAGTCGCTGATCTGGTATGTGTTTGAAAACCGGATGTTCGGTGAGGTGACGGTGTATCCAAGTTCAGGCAACCCGAACCCTGCATTGATTGTCGGAATTCCATTCGGCGTGAACGGGTCGCCATAAGGCTGTCCTGCCAATGCTCCTGTGCGAAGTCGTCCGGCCGCGAGCAAGGCCTCGGGTGCAGGATCGAATGAGTTGTCGACGCCATTTCTCTGGAACGTCGCGCGAAACTCGTTAAGCTTGGTGGGCGAGAAGGTCTGCGTGTGAGTGACCACCACGTTATGCACCTTGTTGCTGAAGCCCACTCCAGTCCCCGGAAGCCCACTGCCCGACACTGTTCCAGGCCCAGCGTCGTTGAAGAAATAGGAATAGCGGCCCGAGAGCCGTGAGCCCGAGTTGATGTTGTAGTCGACCTTCCCTGTAACTGCGTCCTGGTCGAAGCTGTTCGAGCGAACCAACGACAGCGGTGCCAGCACGGGACTGTTTCGCGCAATGATCGCCGCCGGCGCCAGGTCGTTCGGCGGGCTCACCGCAAATGGCCCGGTAAATACCGAGGCGAAGATCTCGCCGAGCGCCGGGTTCTGTTGCCGGATCGCGGCGATTGTATTCGGCGATGGAATGTTGTTCACCACGGACACACCTTGACGCTGGCGGAATCCTTCGTAGCTGCCGAAGTAGAAGAGCTTGTCTTTCACAATCGGTCCTCCCACCGTTCCGCCGAAATTGTTTTGCGTGAACGGGGGAGCAATGGCCTTCCCGTCTCGTTGAAATGCAGGATTCAGATCGAAGAAGCTGCGAGCATCAAACGCCCGATTTCTCAGGAAGTGAAAGAGCGATCCATGAATCTCATTGGTGCCCGACTTCGTGATGACGTTGATCTGTGCACCAGAGTTGCGCCCGAACTCTGCGCTCGCGCCCGACGTGATCACTCGAAACTCGGCGACCGCATCCACGCTCACAGCATTGATGCCCGGTGCTGAGCCCGTGAACGCTCCTGTTACCGCTGCCGCGGAACCGTTCGGAACGACTGGATCGTTCAAATCGCCGCCATCGAGAAGGAAGTTGTTCGCTCCGCCTCGAGCGCCGTTTACAAATTGCCCGGAACCTTGGTTTCCGTTGTTGTTCGTCGAGACGCCCGCCTGCAGGTTGATGAGTTGGGCGAAATTCCGTCCATTTAGCGGAAGATCGATCACGCGCTTCGAATCCACCAGGCCGCTGATCGTTGCAGTATCTGTATCGAGCTGAGACACCGTCGCGGACACGCTCGTCGTCTCGGCCACGGATCCGACGTCGAGCGTGAAATCGACTCTCACACGCGCATCCACCGAGAGTTGAATTGCGGAACTCGTACCCTTCTTGAATCCTGTTTTCTCGACAGTCACTTCATAGGTGCCCACCGGCAACGACGGCGAAACGTACTCGCCGCTGCCGCTCGTGTTGACACGCCTTTCGATACCGGTCGCTGTGCCGCGCACCATGACGGACGCTTCAGGGATGACGGCACCCGATTGATCGCGAACAGTCCCTATGATTGTGCCGGTGGTTTCCTGGCCGAGGAGCACGGCACTGGAAACGAGCATAAGAAAAGCGGCTAACTGCTGAGCACGCGTAAAAATACGAGTCATGACTTACCTCTGAGCAACAGGATGCGTGTGAGTATATGGTCTACTATTTTGGTCTTCAATGGCCCGGAAGGGCTATTGGCCATCAAACTGGAAAGACTTTCCTCATCCACTGTATCTGTGTATATCCTTTACTCGTGACCCGGAAAGGACTCATTCTGCTCGCGCTCACGGCGATGCTCGCCGTGCCGGCAGGTGCCCTGGATCCTTCTAAGCTACTGACCCAGTATTCCAGGTTCACGTGGACGCAGCAGCACGGCCTGCCTCAGGATGCCGTTCACTGTCTTGCCCAGACAAGCGACGGCTATTTGTGGATCGGCACCGCCGAAGGGCTGGCGCGCTTCGATGGCTATGAGTTCGTGTTGTATGACCGCGATCGCGGAGGTCTACCGTCCAACTCGATTACGGCTCTCGCAGCCGCTTCAGACGGGTCGCTCTGGATCGGCACCCCGAGCGGCCTGGTGCTCTATCGAAAGGGAACCTTTCGTGTCTTCACCACAAAAGACGGTCTTCCGGATAACGCCATCAGTGCCGTGAAGGTCGACAAGTCAGGCTCCCTTTGGATCGCAGCAGGACTGTTCCTGAGCCATTACGCCTCGGGCCAGTTCCATAAATACGAGCCTCAAAAGGAATTCCCCCTGCGGTCCGTACGAGACCTCGCCATTGATCGCGATGGGAATGTCTGGCTGGCGGGACTCGGCGGTATCGCCAAGTGGACCGGACGCGAGTTCATCCATATAGCTGGACCGAAAGAGATGGCGGGCCAGCTTCCCCAGCGCATTCTTCCCGACAGAAAGGGCAACGTTTGGATTGCCAGTTCCCAAGGCCTCATGGTGCTCGAATCAGCCGGAGCAATTCGACGCTATCAAACGGACTCGGGGTTGCCTCACAATCTCATTCGTCACGTATTGGAAGATTCGGACGGCAACATCTGGGCTGGAACGAACGGAGGTCTGGCACGCTTCGAGAATGGACGATTCCAGGCTCTCTCAACCACGGAGAGTCGAGAGCGTGATCTCATTTTCTCCATCTTCGAAGACAGCGAGAGTAACTTGTGGGTTGGCAGCAATGGCGGGCTCACTCGCTTTCGCGACGATATCTTTACCGTCTATGGCGCGAGCGAAGGTCTGCCCAGCGATTCGCCAAACTCCGTTCTGGAGGACAGCAAGCGCCGCGTCTGGGTTGGCTTCCAGAACAGTGGACTCATGCAGTTTTCCGGCCCGAATCGCCGGGTGTACACGACCAAAGACGGACTGCCCGTAAACGAGATCTTGTCGCTTCGCGAGGGCAGAAATGGCGACCTGTTGATCGGCACTCCCGCTGGACTTACGTGGATGACGGGCGATCGCTTCCGCACATTTCAACCACCAGACCCGCTCTTTCGAGCCGCCGTTCATGATGCTCTCGAAGATCGCTCAGGCAGGCTCTGGCTTGCGACTCCGGGTGGACTCGCACAGTTGGACGGCGACCGCTTCTCGGTTGTTATCGCGG
>DASQVJ010000332.1:0-2444 GCA_035640835.1 Bryobacteraceae bacterium | reverse complement strand
TCTCGACTACTTCCCTGAAGAGCTCGAGGGCCTCGAGGCGTTGCTCTCGGATACGTACTTCTGCAACTTCTCGCTGTTTCAGAGCATGCCGGATAGCTGGGCTGTGAAGCAGCTATTCCCGATCATGCCGATCCACAGGCTGAACGAAACGCCAGCCAGAAGGGCGGTGCTTGGAGACATCTCCTGCGACTCCGACGGCAAGGTGGACCAGTTCATCGACCGTCGCGATGTGAAGAAGACTCTACCGCTTCACGCGTTCAACGGCTCGCCCTACTATCTCGGGGCGTTCCTGGTGGGAGCCTATCAGGAGATTCTCGGCGACCTCCACAACCTGTTCGGCGACACCAATGCGGTGCACGTGACGCTGGACGAAAAGGGCGAGGTGGTGCTCGAAGCCGTGATCCAGGGTGACACGGTTCGTGAGGTGCTCGATTACGTTCAGTTCAACGCGAAGGCGCTGATCGAGCAGTTTCGGCTCGACGTGGAGCAGGCTCTGCGCGAAGGCCGGATCGGCTACGAGGAATCGGGCCGCCTGTTGCGGTTCTATGAAGACGGGCTGCACGGATACACCTATCTGGAAGGAACGTCAGACCACTAGATTTGTCGCAGGAAGACTATCGTAAAAACTTGAGGGTTGTGTTGGCATCGCCGCGCAACCCTCTTAATATTGGTGCAGCCGCTCGCGCGATGAGCAACTTCGGATTCGAAAACCTCCGGGTTGTGAATCCTTATGAAGTCGCTTATGCCGAAGCTCGATCCGCGGTAAAGGCCGGAGCGGTGATTCGAGCAAGCGAGGAGTTCGCTTCGTTTCGCGATGCGGTCGCGGATTGCTCGCTGGTGGTGGGGACAGCCTCGCCGGGTCACCGAACGCTGCGCCACACGCTCCGCCGTACAGAGGTCGGAGGACCACTCATCCGAGCGGCTCTGCAGTCTGGGCCCGTGGCTCTCGCTTTCGGGTCGGAGAAGTTCGGCATGAGCAACGACGAGATGTCTCATTGCCACTGGCTCATGCACATTCCGACGCGGGTCGAGCACGAGTCGATGAACCTGGGACAAGCCGTCGCGGTGTGCTTGTATGAGATCGTTCGAGCGGAAGTAGAGACTCTCGAAGCAAAGAAACCCCGCCGGCACGCGAAGCTGGAGGACCTCGATCGCATCGAGGAACTGCTGCTCGGTGTGCTAACCGAGAGCGGTTACGTGCAGGAACTCACTCGGCAGAGTGCTGAGCACAAGATTCGGCGCATGCTCAGACGACTCGAGTTGACATCGGCGGACGTGCCGATCTGGCTCGGCGCTCTTCGTCAGATTCGGTGGCGGATTCAGCGGGGCGGCGCAGCGGACGATT
Organism: Bryobacteraceae bacterium; assembly: GCA_035640835.1. GTDB lineage: Bacteria > Acidobacteriota > Terriglobia > Bryobacterales > Bryobacteraceae > DASQVJ01. The sequence goes on along the minus strand of DASQVJ010000332.1, from coordinate 1,099 downwards.
GAGACTGCGTCACGGGCTTTGACGGAGGGGCGTTCACCCCGGCGAGCTTCAGCGCAACCTTTGGGTTCGCCGCGCAACGGAAGCCAATCGGCGAGGTCTTCTTCGGGTCGATGGTGATGGGCCCACCTTGACGGTGGCTCGCCGGCACCTGCTCCACTTCCGACAGGTAGTTACCACCGCGAACGACCTTCTGGCCATTCCCAAAATCGCCGGCAACCCACTCAGAGACGTTTCCGGCCAAGTCGATGGCGCCTGCCGGGCTCTCATCGTAGGGGAACGCCGCTACGGGCGACGTGTATTTGTGACCGTCATCCGTGCCCACGAGGTTCGCGGCTGTAGCTTGGGTCCAGTTGCCCCACGGATACGTCCGTCCGTCGAAGCCACGAGCCGCTTTCTCCCATTCCTGTTCGGTCGGCAGTCGCTTGCCGGCCCAGGCTGCGAAGTCCGCAGCATCCTGCCAGGTCACGTTGATGACGGGGTAATCGTCCTTGTCGAAGTACTTCCGATCCCACTCCGGCAGCGGCGGCAGGTTGCGATTGGTGGCGGTGCAGAACCTCCGGTATTGGCCGTTCGTGACCTCAGTCCGATCGATGTAGAACGGCGCGATCTTCAACGTCTTCTCGGCACCTTTCGGACCCATGATCGATTCGCCCTCTCCCACCAGCACCATGTCCCCGGTTGGGATGCTGAGGCTCCGAGGAAGCTCGGGCTCGGGCGGGAACGTCACGACTTGCTTCTCTTTGTTGGCGGGCTCGGTCGGCTGGCTCGGGCGAGTCAATAAGTAGATCGCAAGCAGCGCAACAAGCGCTCCGCCGATGGCCGCCAGGAATCTCCAATCCATTGGCAAGCCGGTCGGATCGAAACGCACGGTAGGTTGTGTCTGCGTTTGCGACTGCGTGATCTCGTGAGGCGGCGGGGCCGGCTGTCGAGCAGTATTGTGCGGGCTTGGGAACACCGGGTTCGCTGCCGGCGACTCGAGAGCAGCGATCGCCTCGGAGATGGTTCGCACCCGCAACTCCGGCCGCTTCTCGATCATCTTCGAGATCGCATTCCAAAGAGGTGGAGCGACACCTGGCAGAAGCTCTGGTAACGGACGTAC
>DASQVJ010000331.1:0-4494 GCA_035640835.1 Bryobacteraceae bacterium | reverse complement strand
GTCGATGTAGGTGTGCACGAGCTCCGAACCGTTAGCTGTTAACACCGCGGCCCCTACGATCTCACGAGTCACCTGATTGATGGTCACCTTGATGAAGCCGGTGGTCTCGCCCAATTCAGCCGCTTTACCACTTCGCGACATGTCGAAACGTACGGTCTTCGTTTGCATGTCTGATTTCTCCGCCTCTCTCTGCGTGATGCCGACGCGACCAAGCTCCGGATCCGTGAAGATCGCGTAGGGCAATACGCGATCCGTGGTGCGCGACCGATCGCCGAACAGTTGCGATACAAGGATCCGATGGTCATCCCACGATGTATGCGTGAACTGGCCATGGCCTCGAATATCGCCGGCGGCCCAAATGCCCGGCACGCTTGTTGCGAGCGTCGTGGTCACTCTTACGGTTCGGTCGGGCATCATTTCGAGACCCACCGTGTCGAGGCCAACGTCGCCGGTGTTCGGCTTACGGCCAGTAGCGGCGAAGATGTGCGAGACGTCGAGCGTCGATGTTTTCTCTTGCTCTTGAATTGTCAGACGGTACCCATTGCGGTTTTTTTCGGCGTGGTGTATGGATGCGTTGAGCTCGAAGCGAACGCCTTCCTTCTTGAGAACCTCGCACATTGCGGAGGAGACATCGGGATCTTCATGCTTGAGCACTTCTGATCGCGCAATGACCGTGACTTCGATGCCCAAACGACGATAAAACTGGGCCATCTCCATAGCGATATAGCTTCCGCCCACCATTGCGATGTGTGTTGGTCGGTCCTCGGAATAATGCCAGTTCTCCGCGTTCAGCATGGCGCCGGGATCCACGCCATCGATATCAGGAAGCTCCGACGACGTTCCCGTGTTCAATACGACTTGTTTTGCCAGGAGCGAATCATCGCCGACCTTGATACGAAAGAAGTCGCCTTCCCGACCATCCAGCCGTCCGTGTCCTCTGATCAATTTCGGATTGGCGGAGCCTTCGAAGGAGTTGTCCAGGCCGTTGCGGGAAGCCGCAGCTACACCTCGAGCGCGGGCGAGCACGGCACCGTAATCGACCTCAACGGTTCCGACATTCACGCCGTACTCCTTTGCTCGACGCGCCATTTGTGCCACCTTCGCCGATGCAATCGCCGCTTTGGTCGGAGTGCATCCGAAGTTCACGCAGGAGCCTCCGAGCTGGTATTTCTCGATAAGCACAACGGTTGCGCCTTGGCGGGCTGCGGCCCATGCTAGCGGAATGCCTGCCTGTCCACCGCCGATAATCGCGAGATCAACTGTTCCCAGGTTCATAAGCGACGTATATCCACGAAAGTCGGGCCAAATTCTTCCCCACTCACCTCAAGCTTAGCCATCACTTCCATCGGGCCGTTACCCAGGCTCAGGTGAGCCTTCCATTCTGTCTCCCCTTTCTTCAGGGGCAAGATCGCCGAAGCCTGTCCAATGGATAGACTTAAGGAGCCATCTGCGTCCAGCGGACCGCCTTTTACGACAACTTCGTATTTGCCTGCTCTCTCGACGCTGACCTCCCAGTGACCCAAGGAGTCGGGAGCCCAACCGGCTTTGGGGCCTCGCCAATCCTGACGAGTCAGCGTGACAGGATTTTCGGGTCCGTCAAGCACGATTCGCGGGGGCGCGAAACCGCGCGTTGAGCAAACGTCGTTAAACCAGCGGTCGTAGTCACGCCGCATCCGGGCGACCACCTGAGGGTACTTGCCGGCGACATCATTTGCTTCGCCGGGGTCAGCCTCGAGATCGTAAAGCTCAGTCGAGTTGACCAGCTTCCAACGTTGCGTTCGGACAGCCGCGTTACGCCAGGCCACCGGTTCATCGCCCCTGTGCCATTGGAAGAATAACGATCGATCAGGCCAAGGATCCTGGTTGATTCTTACGGGTGAGTTGTTGATCAGAGGATAAAGACTCTTGCCATCGATGTTCGCGGCGGGAGGCGCTCCACACAAATTGAGGATGGTGGGAAGCAGATCGATGTGTGCGGCTATGCGATCGACGACACGTCCGGCAGCTAAACCTTCAGACCATCGCATCAGCAAAGGGACTCGGATGCCGCCCTGATAAACGGATCCTTTAAGGCCTCGCATGCCGGCGTTGTACCGTTGCCGCTGCGGTCCGTTATCGGTCATGAACAGGACGACCGTGTCCTTCGCAATTTGCCGCTCGTCGAGTTTGGCCAGCATGCGGCCGACATTTTCATCCAGGTTGCGAACCATGCCGTAGACCTTCGCAGTGCGCTCGTCGATGTCAGGCCTTCGAAATGGATGGACATAACGATCATCCACTTGCAGCGGGTCGTGGGGGGCATTGGGTGCGACGTACGCGAACCAGGGAGACTCCAAATTCTTGTCGATGAACTCCATGGCGGAGTCGAAGAAGACGTCCGTGCAATAGCCCTGTTTCTTGACTACACGTCCGTTCTCGAGAAGCATGGGATCGAAATAGCTGCCGCCGGGGATGTCAGAGGGCTGTCCGATGCCTCCGCCGCGATGCACCAGCGCCGTTTGGAATCCCTGATCAATCGGGCGCAACGGGTAGTTGTCTCCGAGGTGCCACTTGCCGAAGATGCCGGTCCGATAGCCTGCTTTGCTCAAAAGCTCGGGCATGGTCACTTCATCGGGATACATCATGGAGCGCCCGAGGTACGTGTCCACGACCCCGGTGCGGTAGTTGTAGCGGCCAGTCATCAACGACGCTCGTGTCGGCGAGCACACCGGGCTCGCGTGAAACTGCGTGAAGTGGACGCCTTCCCTGCCGATGCGGTCGATATTCGGTGTCTTCAGAAGCAGGTTGCCGTGAATGGAGAGATCACCGAAGCCTTGATCGTCCGAGATGATCAACAGTACGTTTGGGCGTCGCTTGCGGGTTTCAGGAGCCTGGGATGCCAATGCGGCCATGGACCCAAGGAATTCGCGTCTCCGGACCATCGCGGTTAGGTTAACATCGACGCCGTACTTTGGTCAGGATCCTGGTGCACCATTAAGGTATGCCCACGGACGCCGCTTCCGCCGAATTGAAGCCCGAGATTCTGGATGCGCTGCGCAAAATCGAGACGTTTGCAGACCTGCCCGAGCGCGATTTCCGCTGGTTTGCTTCAAAGTGCAACCTCGTCCACTTGCAGCCAGGCGACTGTTACGTCGCTGAGGGTGCACCTGCCAATAGTCTGTTCGTGATTCTCGAGGGAGAGATTCGCGCAAAACGCGAGCACGGTCCTGGTCAGGACCTGCCCGCCTACTCGGCCAGCAAGGGAGCGATCACCGGCTTACTCCCTTTCTCCCGGATGAAAAACTATCCGCGAACGGGCAGAGCGGCGACTCACAGTCTTATCGCGGAATTTCCAAAGGAACATTTTCCCGAGCTCTTCCGTCGTGCGCCGGCTTTGCTGGAGCGTCTTGTGCACGTGATGCTCGATCGCGCACGAGACATCACCATCGCCGAGCAGCAGCATGAAAAGCTGGTCGCGCTCGGCAAGCTTTCCGCGGGCTTAGCTCACGAGCTCAACAATCCAGCGGGGGCGGCTCGACGCGCCCATGAAGAGATGCGTCACGCTCTGCGACGGCTGCTGAATGCGAACGTGCGATTGGACGAGCGTCCTCTCGAGATGAACCAACGCCGTTATCTGGCGTGTGCTGAACGGGAAACGGTTCAGGCATTGGGATCTCGTCCGGACCTCTCGCCGCTCGAACGCAGTGATCGGGAAGCTGAGATATCGGCGTGGCTCGAGAAGCATTGCGTCGAGGAGCCGTGGACCATGGCTCCAACGTTTGTCGAGATGACTTGGACGATCGCGGATCTCGACGACCTCGCGTCGAGATTTGACGAAGAAGATCTTCCTTGTGTGCTCTCGCGACTGACGGCAACGGCGGGAATCGGCGAACTGTTGAATCAAACGAATCGAGCGTTGACGCGGATTTCCAGCCTGGTGGACACGATGAAGAACTACTCCAACATGGATCGAGTGCCGGAAGAGGAGATGGACCTCCATCAGGGTCTCGAGAGCACTCTTGCCGTGATGGCAGCGCGCTTGACGGACGGCGTGGCTGTCCAGCGAGATTATGACTACAACACTCCGCATATCACCGGCAATCTCGCTGCGCTGAACCAAGTGTGGACGAATCTGATCGACAACAGTCTGGATGCGATGGAGGCGACCGGTGGAGTGCTCACGGTGCGCACTCGACCGCAGCACGATGGTGCAACGGTCGAAGTGATCGACAACGGTCCGGGCATTCCCAGCCAGATCCACAACCGGGTGTTCGAACCGTTCTTCACCACGAAGCCGCCTGACAGAGGTGTGGGGCTTGGGCTCGACACCGTTTACCGTATTGTTCGGCAACATCATGGGCAGGTTACGTTCACCTCTGTTCCGGGCAACACTTGTTTTTGCGTGAGGCTCCCTTACCGCCGCCTGTATAGCGTTTAGCAACATTTTTCGAACGCGCGGATTGATGGAAGCGTAGGATTAGGGTGAGGTTCCCTATGCGCTTTCTGCCTTTTGCA
>DASQVJ010000330.1:0-4442 GCA_035640835.1 Bryobacteraceae bacterium | reverse complement strand
TCCATACACGACGTCGGCTTCCCGGACTGCCGTCTGGAACTCCTGCGGCGACTTCACCATCACCATCGTAACGTTGGGTGCTGCCCCTGTGATCTTCTGCACCTCCTCAGGCGTAAACGGCGTGAGGCTAACGATTCGGATGGGGCCTTGCGGTTTCTTGAGCTTTGACTCGTTCACCGTGGGGACTACCACTTGAGGGGCAGCAGCCGCACCCACCGGTACGGTGCCGAGAAATGTCCGGCGCGCGATATGGAAATCAGACATGCTGGTTCACCTGTATTTCGGTAAGTGTATTACGCAGTGGCGACGTGCCGCTTGTCGAGCATCGGCTCGTACGCCTGCATGAGTTTACGGAGCTCCTCGGTTTCCGAGGCCGTGAGATTCTTGAGGGGCGGACGTACCGGACCGGCCTTCATTCCCAAGAGCTCCATTGCGACCTTCATGGCTGCGACTTCATAGCCTTTGCTGCGCTCGCGGAATGCGTATAGAGGATGAACGAACTTCGCCATCAAGTCGGTCAGTTTCGCGTGATCGTGCTTCATTCCGGCGTCGGCAAGCGCGAGCGACACGCGCGGCGCGATATTCGAGATGCTCGACGTGTAGGCTTGAACGCCGATGGAGAAATAGCCGGGGACATTATCGTCACCCAGACCGCCGTACCAAGCCAGGCGATCGCCGTTGTACTGCATGATCCGTTGGTAGGCTCGTACGTTGCCCTGTCCGTCTTTCCATGCAGTGAGCGTCGGCATGCGGTCCGCGAGTTTTGCCACCATCTCGGGACTGAAGACAGCCCAGTCACGGCTATAGACCATCACGGGCAGATCGGTTGCTTCACCGATGGCGACATAGTAGTCGAAGAGTCCCTCGGTTGGTGCGTTGTTGTAGTACGGAGGCAGGATGAGCAGGCACTTCGCCCCGGCCCTGGCGGCTCGCTTCGCCATATCGACGCCGATCGGCACGTTAAACCCGGTGCCCGCAACGACGGGCATGTTGCCTGCAGACTGCACGCTCACGCGCACCACGTCCTCGACTTCCTGCGGCGTTAAGGAATAGAGCTCCCCGGTGCCGCCAGTCGCCACAATGGCGCAGAAAGGATGCTGCACCATCTCTTCGACGTTGGCTCCAAGGGCGTCGAGGTCGAGCGAAAGGTCGGCGCGGAACGGGGTGACAGGGAATCCGAATACGCCCGTAAGGCTCCTGGTGAATTCGAGTGGGGTCATGAGAGTCCTACTAGTTTATGCGGCCGTGTTGGAAGCCTGAAATTCAGAGTGTGACCGGGGGCGCCTCCAGAGGATCTATGTTAACGCCTTGGTGAAACCTCCAATAATACGTGTGTCCGCGACTGCACGTGTAGAGCCCCGGCATTCCAGGATTTCGGGAGCTGTGGCGTGGGATGCCTGAGCTTCATCGGCTGCTGCTGATGCTTTGCTCTTCCATCCAACGAAGGGTGCCCGGGAGATCGAGCAGACCGGTAATGGACCCGAGCTTTTGAACGTTCAGCGCTCCCACGGCGTTGGCCAATCGGACGGCTTCGGATAAGGGCATCTGGTGGTAGAGACCGGCCAGAGTCGCGCCTGCGAAGCAGTCGCCCGCGCCTGTGGTGTCGACGGCTGTGACCGAATAGGCCGGGATCTGGATGCGCGCGTCTTGGGTGACGATCAAACAGCCGGCGCTGCCGAGTTTCAACAGCACTGTTGTCGCGCCGCACGCGTGCAGAGCTTCGGCCGCTTCGGTGGGATCTGCCTGGTCCGTGAGCTTCCTCGCCTCCGTTTCATTGACAAAGAACAGGTCGACGTGCGGCAAGCACGGACCGACATCGAGCATCCAGCGGTTGTCGGCGTCCCAACCGACATCGAGCGAGGTGCTCAGACCGTGCCGTCGAGCGCTGGCCAGCAACTCGGCAGCCCGCGGACGGATGTTCGGGACGGCGAAGACGTTCGCCAAATGAAAGTGGGTGAAGCCATCCGCGACGGCGCGGTCCAAATCGATCAGCTCGGGGATGAGGTCAAAGCTTGCGCCGCGCTGGTGGAGGAAGAGGCGCTCGCCGTGGGGATGGACCACGCAGATGGATGTGTTGGTCGGCTTGGGGCTGCGGGAGACAGAGGATATGTCCACCCCGGCAGCTCTCAGCATGTCGAGCACGGCGGTGCCGTGGGAGTCGTCGCCGACCACGCCAGCGAGTCGCACCCGACCTCCCAGCTTGGCGAGCGCATAAGAGGTGTTGGCGCCGTTGCCGCCGACGTTTTCACGAATGTGTTCCACCCAGAGCGTCGTGCCCCATTCGAAGCGATCGACGGGCCAGACCGGGATATCAAAAGAGATGTTGCCGCAGCAGAGAATGCCGCGGAGAGGTTCGAAAGCCACTGATCCACAAGGTATCAGTGGTGACGGCGCTCCTCCTCGTCGCGGCCGTGAACTGAGGCTGGGGGATGCGTGACCTCGACGGCCTTGAACGGTTTGAGGATTCGGTACCTGTGCTCAGCGCCGCGCGGAACCACCCACGAATCGCCGGCGTTGAGAAGCACCATTTGCCCCTCGGAGTGCAGCTCGGCTGAGCCTTCGATAACGTAACCGATCGTTTCGTAGTCGCGGATGCTGGGCTGTTTGTCGCCCTTGTCCGGCTGCTCCTCCCAAAGACGCATCGACATGCTCTTGCTTATGGCGAGGTATTTCTGTCCCATTTTGCCAACCGGTGAGTGCCTGGAATCCACCTTCATGATCGTCGTGTCTGACATGCCCTGTTCGACGCAGGGAATCCGCCGCCGCCTTTGGGAGTGACTGTGACGCGGGCGGAGCGTTCACGGGCGGCGTTACGAAATTTCTCCCCCGATCTCAGTAACTTACGAAATCCCTTCCAGTGCTCCCGCTCGCTCGGCTTCCAGAATTCCTTGCAGAACGAGCGAGGAGGACAGATGCAAAACGGAACGAGACCGCTCACGTTGATGAGCGAGGATTTTGAGAGAGCGGCGTGGGCCCTTGAGTGTGATGTGCCTGCGGTGCGTGCGGTGGATGCCGTCGAGAGCCGGGGCAGCGGATTCCTGAGCGACGGGCGTCTACGGATTCTGTTCGAAGGCCACCAGTTTTATCGATATTCAAACGGGGTATTCGCCGAGTCGCACCCGACCATTTGCCATCCGAAGTGGACACGAGAGAACTACGCCAAAGGTGACGCCGAGGCACGGGGTCGGGGAGAGATCGAGCGCCTGGAGCTTGCCAAGAGTCTCAATGTGAAGGCGGCGCTGATGTCGGCAAGCGTCGGGCGATTTCAGCTCATGGGCTTTAATTTTGCCCTGTGCGGCTACACGAGCGTGGAGGCGTTTTGGGAGGACCTCATAAAGTCGGAGAGGGAACATTTGAAGGCCTTCTGCAACTACGTCAAGGCCGTCGGCCTCGATGCTCCTTTACGCGAACACAAATGGCAGGAGTTTGCTCGTCGCTACAACGGGCCCGATTACCAGAAGAACCGGTACGACGAGAAGCTCCGGAAAGCCTGGGAGAGGTTCTCGCGGCGCTAGGGTACCTCCCAGCGGATGGTGGCGGGGGGTTAGTAGAGCTCGACGACGCGCGCCATGCGCAGGCTCTGATTCTTCAGCAAGCGCACGAGCACGTCATCCGGCACTTGCTCGTCCGTCTCGGTGATCGAGATCGCGTCATTCGGCAGACCCTCGCCCTGTGGAAGCTCCGTCCGGCCCAACGAGAATTTCGCAATGTTGATGCCACTCTCGCCGAAGATGTTGCCGACATAGCCCAGAATCCCCGGGACATCGTCATGCCTCAGGAACACCAGGTGCCCGGACAACGGCGCCTCGCACACGATCCCGTCCACTTGAATTAATCGAGGCTTGCCAAAGATCACCGCACCTTCGGCATACGCTCGCCCCGACTCCGTGTCGAGCTCGAGCATAATCGAATCCACATGGCTGATCCGGCTCTCGTGCTTCTCGTGAATCTCCCAGCCTCGATCCTGCGCAAGCTGCATCGCGTTAATCAGATTGGCCTTGCGAGCTAGCGAGCGATTCAAGACACCTGCGACTGCCGCACTTCTCAAGAGGTTCGTGTTGCTCTGTGCGATGCGCCCAAAGTAGGTGATCCGCAGCACCCGCGGATTGCCCGTCGAGATGTGAGCCACGAAGGTCCCGAGCCTCTGTGCAAGTTGCACAAATGGCCCCAATGACTTGAACTGATCCGGCGAGTGCGGCGGCAGATTCAAAGCATTCGTCGCGACACCCGTGGTCAGGTAATCGAGCACCTGACGAACCGCCGTCGTGTGAACGAACTCCAGAGCCTCTGTTGTCGACCCGCCGATGTGGGGCGTCGCAACCACCTTGCCCGTATGGAACACCTTGTAGTCCGCAGGCGGTGGCTCAACGTCGAACACATCGAGTGCGGCCCCGGCCACTTTGCCCGAGCTCAGAGCATCAGCCAAAGCATCGGTGTCGATC
>DASQVJ010000329.1:0-5265 GCA_035640835.1 Bryobacteraceae bacterium | reverse complement strand
ATGAAACAGGTGGAGGCGGACTCGCAGGGCAAGGTGAAAATGGGCCCGGGGACGCTGTACGGCTCGATAGGGCGGATGACGGAGGCCGGACTGGTCCGGGAAAGCGATAAGCGGGTCGATCCAGAGATGGACGACGAGCGCCGGATCTATTACCAGCTCACACGTGCGGGACGGGCGGCGCTCGAAGCGGAACTGAAGCGATATCGCGGCGTAGTGGCGGTGGCGGAAGGGCGTTTCGGGTATGGCCACTGACGCCGCGGTCCGGCGCTACCGAGCATGGTATGCGATGCTGCTGCGGCTGTATCCGGGGCCTTTCCGTGAGCGGTTCGGCGAGGCATGGCGCAGACCTTTCACGACCTGTGCCTACAGCGCCGAAACGCCAAGCGGGGACTGTTCGGGTTTGCCTTGTGGATCTTTTTCGAGACGTCGGTAGGAATCGTTAGGGAGAACATAACTCGTATGAACCAACTGGCAAAGACGATGCTGCGTGTGGCGCTTGTGTCGCTGGGTCTATTAATGGCGCCGTTGGTCGCATCCCGGGTGGTGAACGATTGGAACTGGCCCGCGGGAGCTTTCGTGCGCGTGTATCTCCTATTCTTCGTGACGGGGATGCTGTATGCGGCGATCGCCAAGAAGATGGGCGACTGGGCGTACAAGGCGGGCGTCGGCGTGGCCTTGGTCGCCGGATTCGCCTTGGGGTGGTCGACCATGGTCCAAACGGCGGACTCGGGACATCCGGAGCGCCTGTGGTATCTCAGCGTGCTCGTAGTGGGATTCATTGGGGCCTGTCTGGCACGGCTGAAGGCGCCAGGATTGGCTGTCACGTTGTTCGCGATGGCAGCGGTGTTGGCGCTGATCTCCGTTGTGCTACCTTCCGGTGCGCCGTCCGATATGGCGGAAGGATGGCCATCGGGCATGCTGTCTTCGTGGCGTTGTTCACCGCCGCAGGTCTATTGTTCCGGCACGCGAGTTTGGTGGGTTTGGAGTAAGTCCAGGCCGACTACCATCGGCGCTGGTTCGACCCGCGTCAGGTTTAGCCTGGGGTATCTCTGAACAGCGACATGGCAGGCCAACAGCGCGGGTAAGCCCTGCGTTGCTTCTCCATGAAAAGATTGCCTGAAGCTTGCGGTGGATCAGTCCTGAATTACGGGAGATCTCGAAGGTGAACAGTCGTGCACGATGTCAAGCTCGTGCAAAACGGCATCTGCGGATGTTTTGCTCACTTGTTCAAAGGTGGGTTCTGGTCGAGTGAGGGCGCGAACGGGTCGATACGATACGGTTGCCGCCACAATTGAAAGAGAATTCCGAAGAGATGAAGGCCATCACCACGTTCGTTACAAGTGCGTACGGACTGTCAGTTGTGCTGAGTCTTTTTATCGGGCTCACCGGCGGACATGAGAGCCCATTTATTGGTCTGGCGTATCTGTCCATGTTCTTGCCCGCCACCTCGGTGCTAATCGTCACCTTCGCGATGAACGAACCTGCTCGGGTCCGTTGGAATCACTTCCCACTGAGATACCTTCCGTTGGCGTTGTTCCTGATTCCCGGTGTCTTGCATGCGGCGATGCTGCCGGCGATGGCTGCCATCCAAGGTGGCCTGCGCTGGCAGGACTGGTTGAGACCTCAACCGGACGGCCTGTACCATACTCCCGCCGCTCGGGGCTGGGGCACGGTGACTATCGAGGGGCTTGTGGGACATATCGCGGTCAATGCATTGGCCGGGCTAGTAGTGGTCTCCTTCCTGGCGTTTTTTAAGGAAGTCGGTTGGCGAGCTTGGCTGCTTCCGCGACTCGCCAATGGGATGGAATTCCCGGCGCGCGGTAGTGGTCACTGCGATCATTGGGCACTTTGGCATGTACCGTTTGAGCTCGCGGGCATCCTGCACATCGACGGGGTTCCCCAATGAGGGTTGCCTTAACAGTACCGTTCGGCACAACGGCCGCGGGCTTGATTCTGGGGTGGTTATGGTTGCGGACGGAAAGCATTTGGCTGGTCGCCATCGCTCATGGCGCCTTGAACAATTGGGGCCAATACGCGTTCAAGTACATGAATGAATCCATCGCTCCCAATGCAGATTTGATAGTACTCAGCGCGGGATCTTTGGCCCTTTTTGTTGTGGGCATTCTTCTGCTTTGGATGCTGCCGGGTCGCCGGGCTGAACCTACGCGACGCCCTGAAAGGCCCTGCACGGAACGTTTCACTTAGCCAATCGATACTTGCTAGAGTTTGATGGCATTCCGCCGGAGCCCAGGATTTCGGGCTCCGCTCGGTTGATTTGGGCGACGTGCTGTCTTTCCGAGCATTCCCTGGACCAGTCACTGCCGGGCGCATCTAGTGCGAACCCTCAACGACCGGCCGAAACACTTCCGTCTGATGCTACGTGAACCGGACAAGCGGAGCTTGTCAATGCCGACGAGCCGGAAACGGTATGCAAGGTCGTTCGCAGCGGTCATTGAGGCGTTCAAGCCTTACTTGAAGCCTTAGTTGATGGTTGATCAGGAAGGCTGTCTGCGGGAAGTTATAAAGCACTTGGTGAGCGCATGATGGTGCTCACAGGGTCGAGCCACCAGCCTGGAAACGCTGGTCGGGCATATGAAGCGCGTAAACGTAGGCCCGGTGATTTACCAACGGTTGGCTCAGTGGCCTTGAAGTCATAAGCGTTAATCGGAACTCCCGAGGCGGGCGGACGTCGAGGGGCGCTGCAAAGCTGAACGCCGAGGGAGTTCGGATAACGCTACTTAAACGAAGCCGTGTCCGGAATGCTGCTGCGTTTTGAATTGCGATTTGAGGGCTTTTGAGGAGAGCGGAAGAAAGAAAATTGGGCCGTGGGGGAAGTGCTCGCGGGAAGAATGGACCGACAACGGAGGTGAAAAACGTTGCTTTTATCGATGGAAGAGGATTTCGCGCACACGTGCAGCGGAACCGCTCGGAGGCGGTGGGCAGGCGCGAGGAGAATGATCAGCAGTTGATCGATCATGAGGTGTCCAGTGCCGGAATTAGCTGGCGAGCCAGAAGTTGAACCAAGGAGAGCCTTGCAAGTGGAACGAGTGTTCCCTGGCAGTAAGGACAAAGTCGTACTTCGCGAGAGGAAGAGAAGTTCTCGGCCCGCCCGCTTTCGTTAACAGGCTGCGAGGAGGGAAGAAGGGTAGAACACAACGGCAGAGCGTGCCTTCTTTCTCGATTGGCCAGAAAGCCGAAGTGGCGGATTTTGACGAAGCCGCGTGGGAGCACATGAAGGAGGAAGCGGCGCATGAACTCCAAAGCCTCCAGGGTCATGACTTTTTGCTTGTTGCCGTGTGCCGAATCACGCCAGCGAAAAGTAACCTGGCCATTTTCGAAATGAATGAGTCGGCCATTGGCGATGGCGACACGGTGAGTGTAGTGAGCCAGATACCGAATCACGTGCGTGGGCCCGGCAAAGGGCTTCTTGGCGTAGACGACCCAGTCTCTATTTTTGAGTAACCAGGTAAATCGATCGAAGGCTTTGCGCACCTGAAGCGGCGCCGCTGTTCCGCGAAATTGAAGATTGCCTCGATGAAACGCGCGACGCAGCAGAGCGAGGAATTTTCCGCGGAACTTAGCAGCTAACACTTTCGCCGGAAGGAAGAACTTTGGATGCCGGCACGAAATCCAGCGTGTCTGATCGAATGCGATGCCGCCGGCTGGTACCAGGCAATGGATGTGCGGATGAGCCTGCAATTTCTGATTCCAGGTATGCAGGACAGCCAGAAAGCCAAGCCGTGCCCCTAGATGGCGCGGATCCGCAGCGATGATGAGCAGCGCTTGCGAAACGGCGCGGAAGAATATGTTGTACACAACGGTCGGGTTCTGTAGGGCGAGAGGAATGAGTTCGTGCGGCAAAGTAAAGATCACATGCGACCTGTAGTGGCTCTTCCGAGTGTTTCTCCAGCTAGTGGCGTGTCGCAACGTAATCATGACCGGAAGCGATGCGTCTTATAGTGGTGCGTATCACCAGAATCGTCAGGTTGAGCGAACAGCAGAGGAATGAACTGACCAGCATCGCGCAGTCGCGCTCGCGACCGGCTGGGTATGTGTTCCGGGCCAAGCTGATTCTGATGCTGGCCGAGAGTGCCACGTTCGCCGCGATCCGGGAGCGGTTGGGCACAACGACTCCCACCATCATCCGGTGGAAAGAACGCTTCTTGGCGGCAGGTATGGATGGATTGGATACGAGTCACCCAGGCCAGCAGCCCTATCGGTTGACGCCCAGCTTGCGGGCCAAGGTTTTGAACGCGACACGTAAAAAGCCGACCGACGGATCGACCCATTGGAGTTGCCGCAAACTGGCTCAGGCGCTTGGCATCAGCAAGGATCTGGTGCACCGCATCTGGCAGGAGGCGGGAATCAAGCCGCACCGGTTGGAGCGGTACATGGCCAGCAACGATCCGGATTTCGAAATAAAGGCCGCCGATATCATTGGCCTGTATCTGAATCCTCCGCAGCACGCGGCCGTCTTCTGCGTCGATGAGAAGACCGCTATTCAAGCGCTGGATCGTCTCGATCCGGTGTTGCCGCTGAGTCCGGGACGTGCCGAACGTCACGGCTTTGAATACTACCGGCACGGCACGCTTTCTCTTTACGCCGCGCTGGATACCAAAACTGGCAAGGTCCAGGCGAAGACTGCTGCCCGGCACACCAGCACGGAGTTCGTTGCCTTCTTGACCGAAGTCGTCGCGAGCCGTCCAGCGAAGCAAGATATCCATATCATCTTGGACAATCTGTCGGCACACAAAACCAAGCTGGTGAATGCGTTCCTTGCCGATCACCCGAACGTGCATCTGCACTTCACCCCCACCTACTCGTCCTGGCTAAACCAAGTCGAGATCTGGTTCGCACGTATCGAACGCGACGTGATCTCGCGTGGAGTCTTCTCCTCCGTTTCAGACCTCGCCCGAAAACTGCGGCGTTATATCCGCGCCTACTCGGCCCAGGCTAAACCATTTCTGTGGAAGTATTCAGACCCTACTCGCCACCTCGGTAATGTTCTCTTTGCGACAGGACACTAGATTGTATTGGAGCGTATCCACCCAAGACTGATCAAAAAGGTGTGGGGCTTGCAGCAAACTACAAAGGCCAGTTCGAGGCGGATGGCGAATCAATGTCTGCCGCCGTGTCCGCCACTCTGTACAGCGAGATCGATTATGAAGCCACTCGATAGGAAGTCAGCGCCGTCAGAGCACACTTCGCCCGCCGGACGCTTTCAGGAGCAGTCTGTTTGGTTGCTGATCGGATTGCTTATAGCAC
>DASQVJ010000328.1:0-5835 GCA_035640835.1 Bryobacteraceae bacterium | reverse complement strand
TTCCCCCCGGCCACTTCCGATAGAGATCTGGCGTCACTCGCTCACAACGCGAACGGAGAACGGTCAGGTTCGGAGCGCCACTCGTAGCAACATATACGAGAATGAAGGGGAGAGCCTATTTGAGGGCTCAGAATGCCATGCCTGTACGCCACAGTGGTATTGATTTCGTTGCCTACGATCGAGAGGGACGTGTCCTCTTGTTGGCTGAGGCGAAGAGCAGACACGGGACCTCTGATTCGTGGGCGGCGGGCCTGCGACGAAACATGCTATCCCACGGTCTGCTACCCTCGTCGAAGTATTTCCTTATCGCCACTCCTGAACGCCTGTACCTTTGGCGGCAGGAGCAGCCGGAAATCGCAGATGCACCTCCCCAAGTCACGATGGACGCGGGAAAAGTCCTTGAACCCTACTTTAATAAGCTAAAACAAGAGCCATCCAAAATTGGTCCTGAAGCATTTGAGCATTTGGTGCTCACTTGGCTGAAGGACATTGCACAGTCCGTTGACCGCGGTGCGTCAGATCGCAACTTCCTGAAGGACGACGTCTCATCGCAGTGGCTAGCGGAACTCAGCAGATCACTCAAAGAAGCTGACATAGAACTGAATCCGCGTTGATGACGGTCTACGTCGAATCTAACTTCGTGCTGGAGTTGGCGCTTGAACAGGAGGAGTGCGACTCCTGTAACGCCATCGTGGAACTGGCCAATCGAGGACTGGTCGTTTTGGCCGTTCCAGCGTTCTCTCTCGCTGAGCCCCACGTGGCAATAGCTGGAAAGGAGAAGGCTCGCAATCAGTTGCGCAGGGATTTGGATGCTCATGTGCGCGATCTGGCACGATCCAGGCCGCATCGTACGGTACCAACCGACTTCGCTGCTTTCGCGGCGGTTCTGGCTGCCAGTGCGCAGTTTGAGAGAGATGGTGTTCGAGATTCCATTTCAGGTCTGCTGCAAAGCGCTGAGGTAATTGCACTTGATGCGACGACCCTGAGATTGGCTCTCGATATTCAGGCAGAGTTCGCGATGTCAGGTCAGGATGCAATCGTCCTTGCATCGGCACTAGCGCATCTGGACTTCAGCGTCCGCCGCGAAGCTGCTTCTTAAACCGAAACACGAGAGACTTTGACGATCCGGACATTCGCAAAAAGCTGGACGACTACGGTTGCAAGTTCTTCGGTAAGTTTGAGCAGGCTTTAAGCTTTATCCAGGCGCACATCAGCTGATTTCGCTACACGCACAACGTCGTGTCGAAGCCAAACATCCCTGTTGCATGCTCACATGAAGGCTGCAACGTCTTCTGTCCGGATTGTCGGCTACCCGAAAGTTGATCGGGCTCGACACTCAAACCGGATCAGTACCGAGTCGCCTGGCATCAGCTAACTTCTGGTTTGGGCTTCATCCGGAACGTACATTTCAGTTCCCGAACTGATGCCAATCAGTGGCCATCGTGGGCTCCGTCAATGAACAGGTAAAGCGCACTGATCCGATCTCCTTCGAGTAGTGCCACGTCCATGCCGCTTGCGATGGCGGGCTCGTTTTCGGCCGCAAGCGTCCACCCCAGGCGGGCCAGATTGTGATTTCTGGTCGGTGAGCCAGCTACGCGGAAGAGAGCGTTCAGAGGTATGGTCTGCAACACCTCGGTAACGCGCTTGTTGATCCGTTCGTAGCCCTGGAAACTCTCGTCTGGTTCGTAGAAGGTGGCGTGTTCGGTATAAACATCCTGAATTACCGCGAGACGCCTCGCTTCGTCGCGTTCGTTGAAGACGTCCAGCAGATTCCGCACCAGTAGCGCGGCCGGTTCATCGTGCATACTTCCCTCCCCAGGGTGCAGTTCCCATTATCTTGAGCGATCTGTCGACGGCTCCTGAGAGAACGTTGCACGCGTTCTGGATCACCCGGCGCCGAGCGCAACTCCGGCTTCACCTGACTAAGGCAATACGAAAGAGGTTCCGATGCACGGTCATCTTTACATAGGCGAACACTGAAGGATCTGGTCCGGGCAAGACGCCCCATCTGTCAATCACGCGAGCGCCGGGAAAGCCGGCTGCGTGGTCCAAGCCCTGAATGCCCGAGGCTGGGAGATTCGGAAACATTTCGCCCTCCGGTATGGGTATCGCGACTGTCTTGCCTGTGGTTGTCCGTGACTCCCGCTGCATTGAGATGTAGAGGAACTTCCCATCCGCAGACCAAAACACCGGACAACCGCCCTTACAAATCCGGCGTGGCGGCCCTCCGTCGACTGGCACGGCCATTGAGCCACCGTCCCTTCCTTCCGGCGATCGCATGATCGACACGACCCATCGCCGATCCGGAGAAATAGTTTGGACATTCCCGATCGGGTAAGTGGCTACCTTTGAGCGCTCTGAACCATCTCGCTTCATCCGGGAAAGATAGTGCGATGTTCCGTCGGACAGCCGGTACAAAATGTCCCCGTCGGGACCGAAGTGCGGCGAGTTTTCGCCGGAAGACGCGATCAATTGAGGAGGCGAGCGCCGGTCCAGTGTGGCGAGCCAGAGCTGGTAGGCTTTTCCGACCGGTTGCGTCGAGAAAACAATTTCCCTGCCGTCGCTTGAAATGTCGTACTCCAGCATCGAAAACCCGGGTGCCACATTTTCACTGTTCCCCGATTCGAGGTCCGTCCGCCAAAGCTCGATTGCAGCCCGAGGGGAGTCACGCCTCATATAGAAGAGCACTTTGCCATCCCGCGAAAACTTTGGTCGATTCCCAAACAGGCCGGATTGCTCGCCCGTGGGGACATAGCCCTGCGACGAAATTGCGCGCTCGCCCCGAGCATCGCGAATCCAAACCGCTGTCTGCCGCATGCCGATCGACGTAATCAGGGAGCCTCCGTCCGGCGCCACGGCCACACCCTCCTCTTCTGTGAGACCGGAGGTGAGCTGTTCGGGCTCTCCTCTGGGAAAGCGCTGCCGCCAGAGATGATTCGCGCCGTG
This sequence comes from Bryobacteraceae bacterium, assembly GCA_035640835.1. Classification (GTDB taxonomy): domain Bacteria; phylum Acidobacteriota; class Terriglobia; order Bryobacterales; family Bryobacteraceae; genus DASQVJ01. Next base: position 2,889 of record DASQVJ010000328.1, on the reverse strand, counting down.
CACCTCGACGCCGAAGTACATCCAGTTCCCATCCGGCGACCACGCGGCCGCAGTACATTTCCCACGCGGGCCAACCTGGCGGCCGCTCGAACTGCCATCCATTGGAACTACGCGGCAGGGCTGCCACACGGGGTCCATCTCCACGACCAGAACCCATTTGCGATCCGGCGAGGCATAGGAAAGGTGTGCCATACCGCGCTCGTCTTGCGGAAAATATACCCTGCGGTATTCCGACCGGTTTTCCCTCGACGTGACAACTCCCATATGCGCGCCGGTTCTTATTTCCGAAAATAGGATGCGGCTTTCATCGAGCCATGTGAGCCCCGCGGCGTTGGACAATAACAGGCTCGGTTCGCCGCCCAGTGGGGACACCGTATACGTATTCCAGCCAGCGTCTTCCGACACGGTATACGCGATCCGCGAGCCGTCCGGGGAAAACGCCAGGCCGTACTTGGCCCGGGGATCGCGGGTGATCTGAACCGGCTCGCCATTTGGAAGCAGCTTTACGTAAATCTGGTCGCGACTTTGGAACCAGGTGTCGCCTCTGATGAATGCGAGCATCCGGCCGTCTGGCGATAAGGCCGGGGAGACCACCGAGTCGGTAAAATTGGTGACCTGCGTGTAAGTCGGCTCCTGCGGCGCCGGCGGCTGAACTCGCAAGAGACGCATGGCACCTATCAGCCCGATCGTCACCAGGATGAGCACTACGAGTGTGGCCGTCTTCCACACATGTGCTTTTCGCACCGGGCGTGTTGGCGGACGCGATGTCTCCGACACTGCTGCTGCATCGCTTTGGCGGATCAGTCTGCGCAAATCCACAACCAGATCCCGCGCCGACTGGTAGCGATCGTCCGGATCCTTCTCCAACGCCTTCTCGACGGTCAAGCGCAACGCCACCGGAACATCTGCGCCGAGTGGCTGTGCGTGGCCGTGGATGATGGTCTGTAACAGTTCCAAGTCGCTACCGCCTTCAAACGGCCGGCGGCCAGCGAGCAATTCGTGAAGTACAACCCCAAAGGAAAAGATGTCGCTGCGCGCATCGGTGGGCCGGCCTGCCGCCTGCTCCGGAGACATGTAGGCGATGGTCCCGAGGATCATTCCCGGCCGTGTGCCCTCGATGCCGAAGGCTGGATCGACGGTCTCTGGCGTGGAGCGCTCCTGGAGCTTCGCCAAGCCAAAATCCGCCAGCTTCGCGTAGCCATTCCGGCCCACCAGGATGTTGTCCGGCTTGATATCGCGATGCAGGATGCCGACAGAGTGCGCAGTGGCCAAGCCGTCGGCTACTCCCAGCAACAGTTCCACGATCTGTCGCCAGCCAGGCCTTTCCTCATGGACCCAATCGTTGAGCGTGCGGCCGTCGACAAATTCGGTGATCAGATATTGGCGGCCTTCAAACTCGCCCACATCGTAAACAGCGAGGATGTGTGGATGGTTGAGCGCGGAAGCCATCTGCGCCTCGCGCTGGAAGCGGCGGCGGGCAGCACGATCCGCAACATCGTCGAAGAGCACCTTCACCGCGACCGGACGGTTGAGCCTGGTATCGAGCGCCCGATAGACCACGCCCATGCCGCCGTGGCCGATCACTGCATCGATGCGATACGGGCCAAGCTGGGTGCCGATCGCGAGGGGCATGCTGGCAGGCGACGACGGAGTACCCGTGTCGTCCCCGAGAAACTTGCCGGAACGGCCACAAGCCGCGAGAAGGGATTCGACTTCAGCTCGAATCGATGGCGGCTGCCGCTGGAGGTAGGCCTGCCGTTGTGCCTCCGGCAGCTCGAGGGCGTGCCCCATGACGGCCTCGACCTGTGTCCAATCCAGTTTGTTCGCAGGCTCGTTCATGGCATCGCTTGCGCCTCCAGGTGCCGGTAAAGCCAAGCCTTGGCAATAACCCAATCACGGCGCACGGTGGCCTCGGTCGTGTTGAGCACGGCCGCGATCTCTTTGGCCTTTAGCCCCGTGAAGAAACGCATTTCCACCACTTGGCACTTTCGCGCATCGAACCTGGCGAGCTCTTCCAAGGCGCTGTCGAGCTGGATCAGATCGACCTGTTCCTGTACAGGGATGGTGAGAGCGTCATCGAGCAGCGCATGGACGGGTGTGCCGCCTCTTTTCTCCGCGCTGTACCGGCGCGAGTAATCGACCAGGATCCGCCGCATCATGCGCGCCGCAACTGCGAAAAAATGCGCGCGGTCTTGCCATTGTGGGTGGTCGTGGCGGTAGAGCCGCAGGTAAACCTCGTGAACCAGAGCGGTGGTCTGGAGCGTGTGCCCGCCGCGTTCACGACGCAGATGGTAATGGGCCAGATGCCGTAGCTCGTCATAGATGACCGGCACCAGCCGTTCCAGCGCTCGAGCATCACCGCCGCTCCATTGCCGCAAGAGATCGGTGACCTCGCTGGGGCATTCCGCCATGATTCACCTTCGGCGGAGGCATTGTACCACTCGTATGCAGGAACTAGGGTCGTCGGGCGTTTGGAAAAAGTGACTGCGGACTATCAATCTGCAGTCAGGGCTGCGCTGTCTGAAGTGAGGAGCATGGAAACAAAAATCAGCCTGCTACTCGCATCCCAGACAGATACAGGAGCAGCCTATGAGACGCGCGTCCGCAGTAGCTGGATTCGCCTTCGGAGTGGTGCTTGCCACTACGCCGGCAAGCGCCGTCCAGTTCACCTTCAGCACAATCGATCCCCCCGGGTCGACGTTCACCTTTCCCTTTGGCATCAACCCTCAAGGCGATGTCGTCGGCAACTACGTCGCCGGCGATGTGATTCATGGGTTCCTGCTTCGTGAAGGCAGCTTCAACACCATCGATGTGCGGGGCGCGACAGCGACTTTTGCCCGCCGTATCAACCCTCAGGGCGATATCGTCGGCTTCTACGCGAGTGGCGGC
>DASQVJ010000327.1:0-5630 GCA_035640835.1 Bryobacteraceae bacterium | reverse complement strand
AGAGAGGCGATTGCTTCTATGTACTGGATGAGATCGTCGTGGAGCAAGCGACAACGTTCGATGCGTGCAATGAGTTTCACACGCGCTACTGGGATCATCCGGGCGACATTTTGATTTATGGAGACGCTTCGGGCAATAGCTTGAAGACATCCGGAACTACGGATTACGACATGATTCGGCAGTTCTTTTCGCGTCATCGGGCGCGGCCGGTGCGCTACTTGATTCCGACGAAGAATCCGGCGGTGCGGGATCGCATTCTGATGATGAACTCGATGCTGCGCAGTGCGGACGGGCAAGTGAGGCTGCGCATTTCGCCCAAGTGCAAGCGGACCATTCGTGATCTGCAGGAAGTTACGTACAAGGGCGACACCGGACTTATCGACAAGTTGCGCGACCCAAAGTTGACGCATTTGTCGGATGCACTCGGGTACCTGATCTGGCAGGAATGCCGGCCACAGCCGACATTCGGCGAGCAGAACCGGAGATTGTTTTAGAAGCTCAGAAAAAATTTGGGAAGTGACGAAGCGGCGGGCCAATAAGGTCCGCCGTTTTCATTTGGGAGGCACACGTGCGAAACATCGAACAGGAACATCCTGATTACGTCGCCCGCAGATCGATGTGGCGAATGTATCGCGACTTGTACGCGGGCGGCGAACAGCTGAAGTCCAATGCCCACGAATATCTGAACCGTCGCGTTAAGGAGCCGAATGAAGTCTACGGAGAGAGACTGTCGAAAGTCTTCTACGAAAACTACGCGGGCTCAATCATCGACTGGTATTCATCGACGTTGTTTCGTCGTGAACCGGTGTTGCACATCGAGGGTCGGAATGACTACGGAAGGCGCTTCTTTAATGCGCTTGCGGACGACTGCGACCTCAAGGGCTCAAACTTAACGGACTTCTACCGCAAGCAGGTGGTGGAGATGCTTGTTTGCGGCTCCTCGTACATCCTTGTCGACTTCCCTGCCCCTCGAAAGGCTGCTGTGAATCGGGCAGAAGAAGAAGCGAGCGGCGCGTCTCGCGCGTACCTGGTGCCCTACTCGGCGCAAGAGGTCGTGAACTGGTCGCGCGATGAGCAGGGCAATTTCGACTGGGTGGTTATTCGAACGGAGTCTCGACGCAAGGAGAGCCCTGAGGCAAGCGACTGGACTGTGGAAACCCGCTGGTCCTATTACGACCGCGAGACGTTCCGTGTCTTCCGCAAAATCGAGGGCCGCGAGATCGAGCAGGTGCGCGCAGGTCGACATGGGCTCGCAAAGCTTCATCGGGTGCCGCTGTTTGAGATGAACGTGAGCGAAGGCCTCTGGCTGATGAACAAGGCAGGGCTGCTGCAGCTGGAGCACTTCAACAAATCGAACGCACTCGGGTGGGCGCTGAGCATGGGGCTATTCGCGATGCCGGTGATCTACAGCGAGCGCGACTGGGCGCAGGTAGCCGGCGAAAGCTACTACATCCAGCTCGGGCCCAACGACAAGTTTGGGTGGACGGAGCCAGAAGGGCACGTTTACCAGATCGCGTCCGAGAATCTGTCGCGGCTGCAAGAAGAGATCTACCGCGTTTGCTATCTGATGACACAGGGTGGACGCAACTCGACGCAGACACCGCAATCCGGTCTGAGCAAGCTTCGCGATTACGCGATCACGCAGGAGGTGCTGCGCGCGTATGGCGACACCGTCAAGGACTCGATCAAGCGCGTGCTGCGAGCCATCGAAGCCGCGCGTGAAGACGGTCTTTCGATCGATGTATCGGGACTTGACGAGTTCGACATCACCGATTTCAGTAGCGATCTCGAAGACGCTAAGACGCTTCTAAGCATGGACATTCCTTCGCCGACCTTTCGCAAGCAGGTCTACAAGAGGCTGGCGCAGAAGTATCTCTGCGACGTGCGGCAGGAGCTGAAGGATCAGATTGCGCTCGAGATCGACAAGGGGCTCGAGGGGGCCTAGGCTCTCCGGGATGAACTAATCCGAACGAGGACTTATGCAAGAAGAAAACAACCAAAACGAACTTCGCTCCATGATGCGGAGTGTCATTCAGGAGTTCCTGAATCTCGAGCAACAGAAGGCAGAGCCGGCTTACAAGGCCGAACTCGTGGAAGAGCGCCGACGTCGTGAGCAGCTCGAGAATCGGGTGAACGAGCTGGTGGAGGAGAATCACCGGAGCCGTCAGATGACGGAAGAGCTGGAGCGCAGCAACAGCATCCGCTCGGAGCTGCAGCGCCTTGGTGTCGCCAAAGTGGACCTGGCGTTCAAGGCCGTCAAAGACGATATCGCTCGGAACTCTGCGGGCCGGCTCGTGGCGAAGACCGAGAGCGGCGAAGTGGAAGTGAAGGAGTACCTCACGCGCTTCGTGACCGAGAATCCGGAGCTATTGCCGGCCCGCATCCCAGGTGGATCGGGCGCTGGTCCGGCTGCCACTGCCGTTCCGCAGGGCAGCATCGATATCGACAAAATTCGTCCCGGCATGAGTCCTGAAGAGATGGACCGCATCCGGCAGGAGATCGCGCGAGTCGCGTCACAGACGATTCGCGGATAGGTTGCGCGATCCGCAACTTTCATAGCAAGCAACGCAACGAAAGGAGAACTTATACATGCCTGCAATTACATCGGCTAATCTCGCGAACGCCATTGTCAAGATGGTGGCTGTGGATGCGCTTCCCGCGCTTACGGGCAATCTCGTGATGGGCAACCTGGTGAATCGTGACTACGAGCCCACGATCGCTCAGGCTGGCGATACCGTCAACATTCCGATTCCTCCGACGCTCGTCGCAAACAACATTGCGGAAGGCGGCACGGTGGTGAAGCAGAACCCCTCGCTGGGTAATGCGCAGATCGTTCTGAACACCCATGCGGAAGCAACCTTCCAGATCCCGGACGTCACGAAAGTGATCGCAGTTCCGGATCTACTCCGGCTGTACATGCAGCCTGCGGTGATCGCGCTGGCCGAGAAGATCGAAAGCGATCTCTTGGGTCTCTATTCCGGTTTCACAGCCAATCCTGCTGTGGGCACCGCGGGCACCGCGATCACGGAAGCAGCTATCGACACGGCTGAGACCGCATTGTTCCAGGCGAAGGTTCCGGCGAGCAGCCCGAAGTACCTGGTTGTCGACGGCAACACCTATTCGCAGCTTCGCCAGATTCCGCGCTTCAGCGAGTACTCGACTGCCGGCGATGCCGGTCTTCGTGCGATTGTCGACGGCAGCGTCGGCAAGCTGAAGGACTTCTATGTGTTCCGTTCGCAGTTCGTGCCCAAAACCGGCTCTGCTCCGACCACGACGCAGAACATGGCGTTCACGAAGTCGGCGATCGGCCTCGTGACGCGCCGTATGCCCCAACCTCTGCCGGGCACCGGCGGGTTGGCGGAGTACGCGGAAATGGGCAACTTCGGCATTCGCGTGCTGATGACCTATGCTCCGGACACTCTCGCCCAGCAGTTTACTGTTGACGTGCTGTACGGCTGTGCGGTTCTCCGCAACAACCACGGCGTCCAGGTTCGCAGCTAGTCGTCAATTTTCAAAGCAAGTGTCGACGAGGCCTTCAGAGATGGGGGCCTCTTCTTTTTTGGTGAGGCCTTATGGACATTCAACTCTACTACCGGAAAGTCCGGCAATTGGAAGCCACCATCAACGAGCCATTCGCTGTGGTGGTTAGCCAAGAGACTCAAGACGGCGGAAGGGCCGGCAGGTTCACGGAAGTGAGCAAACTGATGGCGGCAAAGCTGGTTGTGGATGGGCGCGCACGCCTTGCGACCGAAGAGGAAGCCAAGGAATTTCGAAGCGAACTTCGCAATGAGCAACTCCGCGTGGAGCAGCAGGAAGCAGCCAATCGTCTTCAAGTAACCGTGGTTCACGAGAACGCGAAGACCGGCAGCAAGCCTGTTGCGATGAAGGCGAAGTTGGAGGACTAACACAATGGCACTCTTCGTAGACGGGCCAATCGCATCTGCCGAGGATTTGAGGCGCTACGAATCTTCCATTCTCGATGTGATGAGCGTGGAGAAGATCGAGCTTGGCGCGAAATTAGACATAGCGCACCGGGAACTCGCGGTGGAACTCACGGCGTTTCTGGTGCGGCAGGAAACACTTACCGGCAGCAACAGGGACTTAGGACATGTGGTGGTGACAGAAGCACTATCGCAATGGCACGCTCTGCACACTCTGTCATTGATCTACCGGGATGCTTATAACAGCCAGTTGAACGACCGGTATCAGGGCAAGTGGCAAGAGTACTCCCGTCTATCGAGAGCCTCCAGCTCGCGTTTCTTTGAGATCGGTGTCGGTTTGAGCCGATCTCCCCTTCCTCGAGCGGCCCGACCACTCGTGATGACGGTGCCGGGGTCTGCTGTGGCTCCTGGAACGTACTACTGTCGTGTTGCCTGGTGCGGCGACATGAGCGAGATCGGCGGGCTCAGTGACCTTGCAGAAGTGGCTGTCGGTGCCGGCGAGGTGTTTGCGGTCGAGCCTGGTGTCGCTCCACCCCATGCACGAACGTGGGCCGTGTTTGCTGGAACGGATCCTGAAGATCTTGTCTTGCAGGAACTCGTGAGCGTCGGATCCGCGTGGTTACCGGCAGAAGCGCTCGAAGTTGCAACGTCGGCCAGCGTGATGCAACAGCAGCCAGATCACTACGTGACGAGCAGGCGGAACCTGTTTAGGGGGTGATCATGGCCACAATCGCAAGGAAGTCGACTCAGTTTATTGCCGGAATGCTCCGGGCCGAAACCGGACTGCCGCAGAGCGTGGCGTTCCTGGCAGCAGCTAGCGAAGTCGCAGTACCCGAATTGACGAATTTGCCGATTCTGGTGAGCAATGTATCGGCCGAGCTCGCCGAGAAAACGAGTGGGCTGAAGTATCCCGCATTCCAAATTTTCTGCGAGCGAATCACCAACTCGCTACGCGAGAAGTTCCGGACCTTTTCCGGTACGGCAGAGATGGTGATCGAGGTGCGAGTGTCGCACGACCGCCTCGAGAGTGTCGACGAACAGATGCAGCTTTACATCGATGCCGTGACGGATGTGCTCGACCGAAACCGTGGAGATTGGGGCAACGGCATATTCTACACGGGCGGATACGAGATTGTGCCGGGACCCATCAAGCATGGCGGTAGGAACTTTCTACAAATTGCGAAGGTTCGATTTCAATTGATCATCAGCATGGACTAGACGGAGAAAAACGATATGGCTTGTTACATCTCATCCAATAACAACCGCTTCTATGTGAAGCGCGAGGCCGACTATGGCCATGTTGCCGCAATCACGGAAGCCAACCGCATTCCGGCCGTCAAGCTTGTGGCAAGACAGAAGGCAGTGCGACCGGAGCGTCGAGACAAGACAGGTGGGCGAAGCTTCGCGGGTACACCGAACGGATCGCGTAAAGAAACGAGCTTCGAGCTGACGACCTACCTGACAAGCTGGGGCGATCCGAGTGAGCCACCGGCTTATGGACCGTTGTTTGAGGCTGCCATGGGTGCAGCGCCGCAGACGTGGACTGGTCGCCCGGTGGCGAACACGAACGGCAACGAGTTGACGTTCTCGGCTGCTCATGGGCTGACTGTGGGACAGGGAGTTGCGTTTGGCGGCGAGATTCGGTTCGTAACTGCGGTTGTGGATGGGGACGCCGTGCAGCTGAACGCT
>DASQVJ010000326.1:0-3274 GCA_035640835.1 Bryobacteraceae bacterium | reverse complement strand
GAGGCCTTCGATCTCCGGCGATGCCTCTTCCTTGATGCCGACCGCGACGATCTCATGGCCGAGCGTGCGGGCGCTTTCGAGTGCGAGGATCGGGAAGCGTCCGTTGCCCGCAATCAACCCGTACTTCACTTGATGACGCCTCGTTCCGAGCTTTCGATGAAGGCGATCAACTCCTCGACCTCAGGCACAGGCTCGACTTCGGCTCGGATGGCTTCGATTGCCTGTGACGTGTTGAGCTTGCCGCTGGTGAGCAGGCGGAACGATTTTTGAAGTGCTTCGATCTGTTGCGAGTCGAAGCCGCGGCGCTCGAGGCCAACGCGGTTGGCTCCGAAGGTTTTGACTTCACGCGAGCTCACGGTCGTCGAGAAAGGCATTACGTCCTGGGTGATCACGCTGTACCCGCCGATCATGGCATGGCGTCCGACACGACAGAACTGGTGAACGCCTGAAAACGCTCCGATCACAGCCCAGTCTCCGACAACGACGTGTCCCGCGAGTGTGGTTGCGTTGGAAAGCACAGTGTGGCTTCCGATATCGGCATCGTGGGCGATGTGAGTATAGGCCATCAGCAGGTTGTCGTCGCCGATGCGGGTCACCATGCCGCCGCCTTCGGTGCCGCGATGCAAAGTGCAGAACTCGCGGATACGATTCCTATTCCCAATGATCGTACGGGACGCTTCGCCGCGATACTTCAGATCTTGCGGTGCGACACCAACGGTCGAATATGGATAGAACTGGTTGTCTTCGCCGATGGTGGTGTCGCCTTCGACGTAGACGTGAGCCATGAGCCTGGTTCGCGAGCCGATGCGGACGTTGTTTCCGACAATGCAGAACGGGCCGATGTCAGCGTCGCTTGCGATCTCTGCCGACGGGTCGACGATCGCAGTCGGATGGATTGGCATTTGCGGCTAGGGCTGCGCTGCGACTGCTACGGGCTCGGGCTGCTTTTCGACCAGCGTGCACATCATGTCGGCTTCTGCGACCACGGTGCCGTCGACGGTAGCGGTCGCATGGAACTTCACCGCACGCCGCTTCATCACAGTGAACTGAACTTCGATGCGGAGCTGATCGCCGGGGACGACGGGGCGGCGGAATTTCGCGTTCTCGACGGTCGCAAGGAAGACCAGCTTGCTGTCGCGATCGGGCATGCGGTTCAACACGAGCAGGCCGGCGACTTGCGCCATCGACTCCACGATCAACACTCCGGGCATTACGGGGCGGTTCGGAAAATGGCCGGTGAAATGGGGCTCGTTGAAGGTGACATTCTTGATGCCAACGATTCTTGTTTCCTCAAGCTCCACCACTTTGTCGACCAACAGGAACGGGTAGCGATGCGGCAGAAGCTCGGTGATCGCTTGAATATCCAGTGTTGACATGGGTAAACTCGCGATTATAACAACGCATGGATCCTATCCTCTCCCTTGCACAAAAGAAACAAAAAGAGCTGATTACGTTTCTTAAGGAGCTTGTGGAGTGCGAATCACCAAGCGATGATCCGGCATCGATCGAGCGCTTCGTGGAGTTGTTCACGGCGCGCACCTCGGACATAACAAAAGCCAAAGTCATCAAGGGTAGAGACGGTTTTGGTCCGCATCTCCAGTGCGAGATGTTGCTGGACGGGCCGAAGCGAAGGGATGGACAGGTGCTGGCGCTCGGACACTCTGACACCGTTTATCCATTGGGGACCCTGGCGAAGATGCCGTTTCGGCAGCGTGATGGAAGCCTCTATGGCCCTGGCGTGTACGACATGAAGGGCGGTGTGGCGTTCTTCGTTTATGCGATGCGGATCCTGCGGGATCTCGAGATTCCCGTGCGGCGTCGGGTGCTGTTGCAGTTGGTGTCAGATGAGGAAGTCGGGAGCGTAACGTCGAGGGCTTTGACCGAAAGTGAGGCTCGGAAGAGCATTGCCGTGCTTGTGCTGGAGCCTGGTCAGGGTCTCGACGGTCACGCAAAGACGGCTCGCAAGGGTATCGGCGACTACACGGTAACGGTGCATGGACGTTCAGCGCATGCAGGTGTGGATCCGCAGGCCGGAGCTAGCGCCGTTGTGGAGTTGGCGCGGCAGATCGAGGTGATTGCGGGCTTCACGAACTTCGAGCAGGGAGTTACGGTCAACCCAGGTGTTGTGCGCGGCGGCACTCGATCGAATGTGATCGCGGACTTCGCGCAAGCAGAGGTCGATATTCGCGTGCCGAATCTGCGGCACTTCACGGCGCTCGATAAGAAGTTCCGAAAGCTGCGTGCATTCGACAAACGGTGTCGCGTGGAGGTTGAAGGCGGATTGAACCGGCCGCCGATGGAGCGCACGAAAGGTGTTGTCGCGTTGTACAAACAGGCTCGAAGTCTTGCGGCGAAGCTCGGTGTCGATTTGCAGGAGAGCGCCACTGGCGGCGGGTCCGACGGGAATTTCACTGCGGCTCTTGGCGTGCCGACGCTCGATGGGCTTGGCGCAGTCGGTGAAGGCGCTCACTCGCCTGGCGAGCGCGTGCTGGTTGATCGGATTGCAGATCGGGTCGCGCTGCTGGCGCATTTGGTCGCGGCGATTTAGCGGGCTTCGGCGATCATGGGCATGCCACCTTTGGGTCGCAAGGTGATTTGCGCGACGTACGGCACGGGATCCTCTGTCGCACGACGCAGCCGCCAACGTTGACAGAGTGTCGCCAGAACCAGCGTGCCTTCCATCCAAGCGAATCGTTCGCCGATGCAAACTCGGACGCCTCCGCCGAAGGGAAAATACGCGAATCGGGGGCGTGTGTCGCGGAGTTCGGGTCGCCATCGGTCGGGGACGAAGCGCTCGGGATCAGGATAGAAACGCTCCGTCCGGTGCATCACGTAGGGGCTCAAGAGGCAGACGGAACCGGCGGGTATGTCGAACTCGCCGACGCGCGTGTTTGCAATGGCGAGGCGGCCGATGGACCAGGCCGGTGGGTATAGGCGGATCGATTCGGCAAGCACCATCTCGGTGTATCGGAGATTGGGCAGGTCCTCAAGCGTCGGTAGTCGGCCACCAAGAACCTCGTCGAGCTCTGCATGCAATCGTCGCTCGACTTCGGGATGTTGCGCGAGGAGATACCAGGTCCAGGTGAGAGCGTTTGCGGTGGTCTCGTGTCCTGCAAGGAAGAGCGTGAGTGCTTCATCGCGGACCTGTTCGTCGGTCATGCTCGTGCCATCGCCTTGTTCGTCTTTGGCGAGCATCAGCATGGAGAGCAGATCGCCGCGATCGGTGGTGTCTTTGCGACGTTCTCGAATGATGCGGTAGATGGTCGAGTCGAGG
>DASQVJ010000325.1:0-5517 GCA_035640835.1 Bryobacteraceae bacterium | reverse complement strand
AGCTGTCTGACGGTACCGTGCGAATGGGTCCTGCAACCTTGTACACGACAATTCGCCGGCTGCGCGAGCTGGAGCTGATCGAGGAAAGAACAAGCGGGGACTCCGACGACAGTCGACGGCGTCAATATCGGCTCACCCGGGCGGGAAAGTGGCTGCTCGACGCCGAGATCAAGCGAATGGAGAACGTAGTCAGAAAAGCAAAACGGAGTCTGGCGCCCAATGCTCTCAACTGAACTTCACTCTCGTGGGTTGTCGTTCAGTTCCTGGCTCTACCGATGGATGCTCCTGGCGTACCCGCGCGACCTGCGTACCGAGTTTGGATGCGAGATGGCCCAGACGTTCGATCTTCAGCTTTCGGACAGTTGGAGGTCCAAACGCATGCGGGGAGCTATCAGCGTCTGGACTGGAGCAATCCTGGAGTTTTTCACCATTGCAGTCGCTTACCGGGTCAAATTGCTGACGGTTCCCTGCATATCAACGGCGATCACGGCAATCGTGTTCTCAGCTCTGATCGCGATGCCGATTCCTTTAGCGCACGATTTCGCCTCGACGAATAAACCTCAGCCGATTCTCGTCACACGGTTCGGCGGCTATGCCCGCGACCCGGCGTATGCAGTCCAGACGAGGGGCGCGGATCTCCTGAAGCCGGACACCACGGGGCGGCGTTGATCCCGGTAAACGAAGCCCGAACTCTAGCGTTCTCGGAACCTTGGCCAAGACTCCCGTCCCTAAGTCCGAAGCCGCATGTCTCACCAGGGACAAACCAGTCAGGTGAATTTGCGGATCGCGGAGGCCAAATGTGCAGGCAAAATCGGGTTCAGCTTTGGGACAGGCTTTCGGGAGTGTCGCCAAAACCGGTCCGGAAGCCGGGCTCTGGCGAGTCAACAACGCGATTGCCACACCTCCACACCGAGGACTGTGCCGTGGTGCAGAAACTCGCCTAGCGTGCGCGGATACTCCAAGGCGCCATGCGGCTGAACAACCGATCCCTCACGATCCACGTGTGAAACAGAACAGCTCCAAAATGGGCGATGATCGCGAGGAATAAGAGGTAGGCGAGAACCGTGTGCACCCTCCGCAATGCCGCGTACAACATCACGCTATGCGGAAGGATGGGGAAAAGTTGCAGCCCACCCCAAAGTACGATCGGATAGCGCGCCGCGGACAGCATCCCCCAGCCGACCAGCGGCTGCACAAACAGCAATGCGTACAGCAAAATTTCCGACCGGTGTGCAATAAGGCGCTCCTGAGGCGACATCGTCGCAGGAAAAGGAGGCAGGGTGCTGAAGTACCGGTTCACGAACCGGATCACCACCACGATCAGAACCAGGGCGCCCAACGGGCGATGGATTGATATTAGCTGGTGGTAGCCGGCGAGTGACACGACCATCGTAACGCCAATGCCGAGCATCGTCAGTACCATCGCGGCCATCAACCAGTGAAAAAACCGCATGGAAACTGGGAATTGCTGCGGGTTCGTTGCCATCCTGACGCTCACTTTCGCGCGTCCGAGGGCGTGATCGCGCTCGGCTCCTCCTTCTCGCCCGCTCTTCTCCTGAACGATTGTGAATAAACAGCCGATCGAGGGCTGAGCAAAGGATCGTCTGACGGTGCAATGCCGACCGGCAACACCAACGGATCGAAATTGATGACTCGGGCCGGACTCGTTTCCTCGCTTTCAATATTATCGAGAGTCAGGGTTCCCACGTCCACCTGTTCCCGCCCTTCGGGCCACGGGATGGTGGCGTCGTCGGTCCGATCGCCGGACTGGCCGATGGTGATGATCAAATGCCATTGCAACGGATGCTGATGGATGCTCGCGATTAGCGCGTCAAAGAGGTAATTCTTGTTTCCCTGGGGAACTCCGCTCGCGCTCGCCGGTGCAAACGGCTCAACCGGAAGCAAGGACCAGCGCACGGGAGTCGATGTGCCGCCCGCGTTGATGAACCGGAAGGCATTGAGACCGTGGTAAGCGCTGTTGTCGAAACCAGACGACGCTTCATGCCTTTGGATGATTTTGATCGCCTGTACAAATTCGGGATGGCTGGCCACGAACGCCGCCATTTTTCCCGGATCGGGTTTATGCGTGTTGGGGTCGGGTTGCGAAGCTATCAAGTTGTCGTAAAAAGCCTGCGGAGTGTTGAACGGGAATATCGGACGATTGATCATCGCCATCCGCCATTCTTCGCCATCGGGCAACGAAAACTGAAGTCCCAGGCCACGGATCGCGTCGGGAGTGTCGGCAACATAGGGATTGCCACCGCCGAGCGAGAAGCGGCCGATGACCGGCACGCGGCCGGTCTGGAACACAACGGCCTTCGAGAGGCGCGTTCCCTGGCCGTTGCTATCGAAGAACCCTGTGACGCACACGCCTTTGGCATGATTGCGACGGAAACCGGAGTGGATTCCGAAGACTTTCTGAAAACCGTTGACGAACCGCGCCTGTGTTAGTTCGTACGGGCTGAACCAGCCTCCCAAATAGAGAAACGCTCCGGCGACACATAGAATGACAACGCCGATGCCCGCCAATCGCGCCAGTTTGCTGCGTTCGCTCAAGGGAGCTGGTTGATTTTCCATCGATGAGGTCTCGTCACTTGGCAATTGCCGCCTCACAAGCCACGCCTGCTCGCGGCAGGGTGGTTCGTGCTTATTGTGCGCTCCGCATTTCGCTGATGCTTCAGGCTCACAGTTAACAGTGCACCTTGAGCGCAAGCCGAATCGGCTTGGGTGTCACGCCCAAACTGCTGTTGATGGAAGAGAATGCATCCCACTGGCTTGGTGGATGTCATTGCGAGCCTTGCGCTCGACACTCATTGGCGCGAAAACACTCTTAGGAGGTTCAAGACGATGATCGTGGAGTTATTACCCGCTGATGTGTATAACCAACGCACAATCAACCAGGGCCATCCGCCGAACTGGCAGAACCCGCGCGGCGGCAACTATGATCTCGTCGTCCTTGGCGGTGGTCCAGCCGGCCTGGTCGCAGCACAGGTAGCAGCGGGCGGCCACCGCGTCGCCATGACAGAGAGGCGCCTGACTGGTGGGACTTGCGTTAATTTCGGCTGTACGCCCAGCAAGGCGTTGATCCGCTGCGCCCGCGCGGTCCACGAGGCCAGGCGCGGAGCCGATTTCGGCTTCGGGCTCAGCTCACCCCCGCATGTTGATTTCGCGAAGGTCATGGAACGCGTCCGCCGCATCCGATCCATGAGCAGTGCCGGGGACGCCGTGCAACTTATGGCCGACGCCGGAGTAGACGTTTACTTGGGCCAAACGACCTTTACCAAACCGAACGCCGTAGCGGTGGATGGGCGCGAGCTGCGTTTTAAAAAGGCGGTGATTGCGACGGGCGCCCGCCCAGTCGCACCCGCCATCGAGGGTCTGAAGGAGGACGAGTATCTCAACAACGAAACTGTGTTTTCCCTAACCGAGCTTCCTCGGAAACTCGTGGTCCTTGGGGGCGGACCCATGGGGAGCGAATTGGCCCAGGCATTTCGCCGGCTTGGCTCTGAAGTGGATCTGGTGCACTCCGGGAGCAGCCTGCTGCCGAAAGACGACCCGGAAGCGGCCGAGGTATTGCGCCGCCAGTTCGAGCGCGAGGGCATACGACTGCATTTTGAATTCAGAGCGGTGCGGGCGGCAAATGGCCGGCTGACGATTAAGGGTAGATCGGAAACGCGAGAGCTTCAGTTTGACAAGCTTCTGCTGGGCATCGGGCGCAAGGCCAACATCGAAGATCTGGGACTGGAGGCCGCAAACATACGGGTAAAAGATGGGGGCGTGGAAGCCGATGGAAACTTGCTGACGAGCAACCCGGACGTCTACGCCGCCGGCGACGTGGCGTTTCCGGAAAAGTACACCCACGCCGCGATGGCGTCGGCCCGCTTGTGCGTTGCCAACGCTCTCAATGGAGCGAACCGGCCGGCGCAGGACCTGGTCATTCCCCACTGCACCTACACCGATCCCGAGGTGGCCACCGTCGGTTTAACCCCGGTTCGAGCGGCCGAGAAGGGCATCGCCTTGGAGACGCACCGCCTCGAACTCGCCAAAGTGGAGCGGGCCTTTATCGATGGTGAAGAAGAGGGATTCGCAGCGCTCTACACCCGCAAAGGGAGCGACGAGATCGTCGGCGCGACCCTGGTGGCGGCGCATGCCGGCGAGATGATCAGCGAGCTGACGCTGGCTATCGCGAATAAGTTGACCATGCAGGCACTGGCTGCGACGGTCCACTGCTATCCGACTCAGGCAGAAGTCTTTCAGCGGATCGCACTGTCGTATAAGCCGGCAAAGTAAACCGAGGAGCTTCCCGCTGCGAGCCGTTCCGGCGTCTCACTTCGATTCGGGCGTCGCTGCGGGCTTCTCGTAGCTATCGATGATCTTCGGTCGTTGGCCTTCCGTCGAAAGACCCGCTGCCAGCATCAGCTTCGTAATGGCTTCAATCGTCGGCGTATCGGGGCGGGGCAGACGGCTAATGTAACCCTCGGCGATGAATAGCGGAGTCCCACCAGCCTTGTTGGGATTCTTCCAGATTTGCGGATCGGCTCCACTCTCCGCCAGCAGCTTCACCACAAGCGGGCTGATGTTGAAAGCCGCTCCGTGCATCGCCGTATCGCCATTCTTGTCCACCGTGTTGACGTCAGCCCCGAGCTTCACCAACATCTTCACAGCTTCTACTGCTTCGCTCTCCTCGCCCGCCTCCTCCTGCGGTTCATTCGTGCCGACACCGGCCGCAGCCATCAGCGGCGTGGTGTTGTTAAAGTTCGGCAGCAAAGGATCAGCGCCCAATTCCAGCAGTAGCTTCATCAGCGGAATGTCGACACGATCGGCAGCAAACAGAAACGGCGTCGCCCCCTCTGACCCGATGCTCGACCATGAGGCCGGCTGCTTCGGCGCTCCCATCGGCAGGCGGAAATTCACCTTCGCTCCTCGCTTGACGATTTCGCGCACAAAGTCAGCGCTCGAGAGGCGGCCCGACCCCGCAGGCGGCGCGGGATCGCTGCTGTCGCTCGAGTCCGGCCTTCGGACCATCGCAATCATGTGGAGCGGCGTGAATCCCGTGCGCACATCATTCGGATCGGCGCCCGCGTCAATCAGCGCAATCGCAAGCTCATAGTGGCCGTTTTGGATCGCGAGCATCAAGGGACTCGTGCCCGGTCCCCTGGGCCGATTACCCGCTTTCCCCGGCACGCTAGGACGCTGCATCATCGCATTAACATCGGCCCCGGCCGCCAGAAACGCGCGGACAGTGTCGAGATGGCCCTCGCGCACAGCAAAGAAGAACGCCTTAAACCCGGATTCGAGTGTCGCGTCGACATCGGCTCCCGCATCAATCAGCGCCCGGACAACCGCAGTGTGCCCCTCCGCCGCCGCCCACATCAGGGCCGTTTGGCCAAGCCGTTCGCGCGAATTAAGGTTCGCGCCGCGTGCGAGCAGCACCTTGACCGCCTCCACATTCCCCGAGCGCGCAGCCAACATGAGCACGGATTCACCGCCATTCATCGTGGCATTCGCGTCGGCTCC
>DASQVJ010000324.1:0-5721 GCA_035640835.1 Bryobacteraceae bacterium | reverse complement strand
AGTCGCTAAGCCACGAAAACGTCCGTCGCACTCATCAATTCAGATCGAGCATCACGACGGACTTCGCAGGCAAAGTGACTCTCAACTCACCCCCGCTCAACGCAGCGCCGTTGAACGCGACCGGCTTTACTGCCGCAGGCGCTTCAAAGGTGTTGTGCGAAGTGATGGCCGCCCCGGTGAGCACGCGGCCTGCAACCGAGTGAGCAGCCACACCGGACAGCTTCGCCGTGATCGTGACCTCACGGTTGGGATCCACATTCACGAGTCCGATGTGCACCCGCCCCGCCGTGTCGCGCACAGCAGAAGCGCTGACCGCCGGCATGGCACTGGCGTCCTTGTTGTACCACGGGGACTTGATTTCGATTTCAAGGGCAGTGGCGTCCTGGAAACTCTTGTACATCTCGAAAACGTGATACGTGGGCGTGAGCACCATCTTGTCGTCCTTCGTCAAAATCATTGCCTGAAGGACATTGATCATCTGCGCGATATTCGCCATCTTCACGCGGTCGGCGTGCTTGACGAAAATGTTCACGTTGAGCGCCCCGACCAGTGCATCGCGCAGCGTATTCTGCTGAAACAGGAACCCTGGATTCGTGCCGGGCTCGACGTCATACCACGTGCCCCATTCATCCACTGCTAGCCACACGCGCTTCTGCGGATCGTATTTGTCCATCACTGCAGCGTGTTTCGAGATGATCCCGTCCATGCGCAGCGTGGCCTGCAAGGTCTTGGCATATTCCGCTTCGTCGAACGCGGTCGCGGAGCCTTTCTTCGCCCACGTCCCGGTGATCGTGTAATAGTGAAGGCCAATTGCGTCGAAGTGACGGCCCGCATCCCGCATCATGACTTCCATCCAGCGATAGTCCTCATCGGAAGGGCCAGACGCCGATTTCAGGATCTTCACGCCTGCCGGCACCTTGATGAAGGTGGAGTACCGGCGCGTCACGTCCGCGGCATACTCCGCGCGCATGTTTCCCCCACATCCCCACAGCTCATTGCCCAGGCCGATGTACGGCAGCTTCCAGGGTTCCTTGCGGCCGTTCGCGGCTCGCTCGGACGCAAGCGAACCCGCGGGCGAAGTAACGTACTCGACCCATTCGGCAAGTTCCCTCGGCGGAGCAGATCCGACATTCCCACTAATGTAGGCCTCCGCACCGACTAACTCCGCAAAGTCCATAAACTCGTGAGTGCCGAACGAATTCGGCTCCGTCACGCCACCCCAGTGAGTATTGATCTTCACCGGACGCTTCGCGCGCGGGCCGATTCCCTCACGCCAGTTGTATTCATCGGCAAAGCACCCGCCCGGCCAGCGAATGACGGGGACTCTCAAATTTCTGAGCGCCTCGAGCACGTCGTTGCGATAGCCGCGAGTGTTCGGGATCGGCGAGTTCTCGCCTACCCAGATCCCCCCATAAATGCCGGCGCCCAGGTGCTCCGCGAATTGCCCGAAAAGCTGCCGGTTTACCTTGGCACCGGACCGCTCCGCACGGATCTCCAACGTGGCGGTGATCGGTTGCGCGAGCGCACCGAACGCGAATACAAGCACTACGAGCAGAATGCGGTTCATGATTTGTTTCGGGCCTTCATTCTATAGCAGGGTTCCGATGATGCGGCTCCGTTAGGCGACGTAGTCCTAGCCTGAGAGCTCTAAACCACCACACCCACTCACCTCCATGTAACCGTGATTCGAGCCGTCCCCTTTTTGCGCATGACCAAGTGGATAGCTACTAACGGAGGAACGAAAACACATGGCGGGAGTGCCATCGAAAACGGATATCGGCTGGTTTGAGGATGCCGACCAGCTCGGGACACAGCAGGGGCTCGGAGCTTTCGACGCGGAGAAACTGAAAAGGGCTCGAGCCATCGTCAGCGCCTTCGAGAAACGACGCGGCGCCGGAGAATTCCCGCAACTCGATCGGCAGAAGATCGCCGACGGATTGAACTGGCGGCTCACGTCCCCCAACTCGTTCAATCAGGGCGACACGTTTCTGTGCGGCATCGCGACCTTCGTCCGCGTCTGGGCATTCGACAACCCCGATGCGTACGCGCAACTCGCCGTCGATCTGTTTGAGAAAGGCGAAGGAAATCTCACCGGCTTCCAGAAAGGCGCAAAGACCATCCGTCCTTCTAGCGCACTCAAGACGTGCCCGCCCGGGAAACTCGCCGATGGCAAGGAGTTCAACCACGCAGATTGGATCGTGCTCGCGTCCATCCGCGAAGCGTTCAACAGCGTCTTCGATTACACCAACAACGAGGGCATCTTCCGCATCAAAGCCTGGAACTTCCCGAGCGACGTCGAGAACGAATTCCGAGCTGCCGGGTACTCGAAGGTCATCAACAAAGCCGATGGATTCCGGCTCGCCGGTTACAACCTGCTGATGGAAGCCTCCGAGCTGTACGAGCGCAACTGGCGTGTGATCCTACTGATCAACTCGCGCCTGTTGAGCACCAAGCCTGAGAACACGATCGCGACGCCTGTGCTCAACCACTCGAATCACTGGATCGGTCTCAATTCGGTCATCAACACCGTGATCAGCGGCGGCAAGTGGGGCGTCGTACCGTTCAGCGTGTACTCCTGGGACGGCCTGTACAACGTGCCGCGCTGGAACAAGGTGGTTCCCCTTGACCTGGTGCTGCACAGCTACTTCGGCTTCGTAGCCGGGCACGTCTGATCGTCGCCCGCTTCAGCGATCAGGGCTTGGGCGCCTTCGAAAGCTCGAACTCGCGGGTGCCCTCTTCCAAGCCGACGATCCGCACCTTGCCGTCCTGGCGGGGAGGTTTGGCGCCGCCGGTGATCATGGCCAGGAATGGTGTCATTTGATCCTTTGCCGGGCCGTTGAATGCCTGCAGCAGGCTGTTCGTGGCATCGGATTCGTTTACTTCCAGGGTCACCCGAACCTCGCGGCCGTGAATCTCAGTGGTGCTGCGAATCTCTTTTGGTAGCTTGTCGCTGTCCTTGTTGACTTCCGCGGCCAGCGTCTCAACGTCGGTTTCAGACTTTGCCGTGAAGATGGTTTGCAGCCGGATGGTCTTGCCGAGCTTGAGGCCGACGCCCAGGCTTTCGATCTTGTTTGCGAAATCGAAAGCTGCTGTCGCCTTCAGTTGCGAGTGTTGCTTCAAGCCCGAAGCCGTCGCGAAAAACCAGAAATCATTCTCGGCTGCCATCGATGCAGCGCGCTTGGAGGTGTCGCTTGACGTGCCGTTCGCGAGGCGGCGTGCGGCCTCAATGACGCCGGCATCGGCTCCGACCAATGCCTGATCGAGCGAGATCGGCTGGATCCTCATCGGCGCCTTTCGCGGCGGCTTCGGCAGACTGCTGATCCGGCCGCTGACGAGAATGATCATGTCGCGTCCGGCCATCGAAAGGCAGATCTCGTCGACACCACCGAGATCCCGCTTCATGGCTTCAAGCTGCGCAGCGGGAAGGTTCGCTTGCTGCGAGACCTCTTTGAACAGGCTCTGAACCACGGTCGACTGAACCAGCCGCTTGAGATTCACGCCCAGCAGTATCTGCGAGTTGGGCAGCGCGAAACGCCAGTCAGGCGCGCCAAGTTTGACGCTGGCAGCCTGGATCAGAGCGCGTGGTCTCGCGGCAGTCTGCGTCGTTGTCTTTGGACGTTTGAAGAGAGGGCCCTGCAGGTCTTTACTTGTGATCGGCTTGATCGTCTTGGTCGGGAACTTGGGCTCGCTGCTGATCTGGTCCGCAATGCTGCCTTTGCTCGAGGGGTTCGTAACCTCACGGGTCACTCCGTCATACTTCTTGCGAATGCCGAATGGATCCTGTGCCTGCGCTGTAAGGCAGACGCTCCCGATGAGCGCGAAAGACGCGACAAATCGACGGTTGGCCATCAGCTTGATAGTGAGGTGATTCAGCAGTCGAGACAACCGGGGGAATGCCTTAGTCTGGGCCGGTCTCGCGAGCGGCGGAAGAGCTATCGAGCGGGGTATCCGGACGCTGTCTTCACCTCTTCGATCTGGAGTGTGTGCCGCTCGGCGTGTGCGGCCACAAAGACGATCCACTGATAGCCATCAATGGGACCCAGGACGGGATGAGGCATCCGGTAGCGGCGGAGGTCGTCGCTAGCGGTGCTGAACCATTCCAGCGTTTTCGCTCGAGTGCTTTCGAATGCCTCCAGTGCCGCGGGACCATCCGGGAACTTGCCCGATGGGTTCAACCTCTCGGGGGTTTGCTGCTTACAGGAACGATCGACAACTGCGAGACGGATCCGCTCGTCGAGATCGCTCGAGACCTGGTCGACCGGCGAGGATTGCATGAGCTTCCGCTGCAGCATTACAGAAATGCCGCGCTCGACCATGACAATGTGCTCCACCACTTCGGCGATGGTCCATTGATCTTCGCCGCAGCGGAACGTCCACTGTTTAGGACTCAGGTCCTCGCAGGCTGCCAGGAGCTTCATGCGCCAAACCTCGAGCTGCTCGGCTAGCGCTATCCGTTCCATATCCCATTAAGGGTATCGCCGTCGATGGGCTTGCTTGGGGCGGCCCTGAGGGTCGGGCCTTCCGGCCCGGTCACAAAATCCGCAACGAAATATTTCCTGATTCCTGAATCACTTCCGCCGCCCCCGCAAGTCATCCCGGAAAACACTGCGCCATTTTGGAGCCGTGAACGAGTTCGCCTTTCAACCCAAAACGCCAGGGACCGCCGCCGAGCCGTCCGTGGCCGCAATGCATGCGGTCATCGGGTATCTCTATCAACACCCCGAGGCCCGGGAGGCTGTCATTGCCATCCTGCGTGCCCAGCTTCCACCGGAGCCGCGCGCATGAACGCCCGCCAGCTCCTCAGCGCACTCGATGGCTCGTACTTTGTACGCGCAACGCTCGGCTACACGCCCGACCCAAAGCAGGAAGCCTTGCTGACCACCATTGCGTCTCGGGTGATCCTGAACTGCTCGCGCCAGTGGGGCAAGTCGACGGTCACTGCCTGGAAAGCCCTGCACCGTGCCTGGCATTTTCCGAAGTCGGAGATTCTGGTTGCCTCGCCCAGCGAGCGCCAGTCCGGCGAGTTCCTGCACAAGACGTCCAAGTTCCTCTTGCCGCTCGGCATCAAGCCGGAGGGCGACGGCTACAACCGCCGTTCGCTCATCTTCCCCAACGGCTCCCGCATTGTCGGGATCCCGTGCAATGAAGCCACCGTGCGCGGCTTCTCCGGCGTACATCTGCTCATCATCGACGAAGCTGCCGTGGTACCCGACCCCTTCTATCGCACGCTGCGCCCGATGCTCGCCACCACCAACGGCGACCTCTGGCTCATTTCGACGCCCCACGGCCAGCGAGGCTTCTTCTACACCGAGTGGACCGGCGGCGGCAACCGATGGCTTCGCGTCTCCGTTCCGGCACCCGAGTGCGCCCGCATCAGCACTGCTTTCCTGCAGGAGGAACGCGAATCCATGGCGGATGCGACCTTCCGCCAGGAGTACATGTGCGAGTTCACCGACATCCGGGGCGCGCTCTTCCCGGCATCACTCATCGACAACGCCCTCACCCGAGAGATCCTTCCGCTCACGTTCCGGGGGTTGTAGGCGATGACACAATCCAACACCCATTTCTCCGCGCGCTCCTTCCGTTGGAGGGCGGCCTTCAGGCTGCCGTTGGACTTTCAGTCCGACCTCTGAAAACCACCTGACCACCGACACCCATCCGCATGACAGTAGGGAGGATGCCGCCTGTACATGCGGCTTTCCCACTGCTGCTTCAAACCAA
>DASQVJ010000323.1:0-5292 GCA_035640835.1 Bryobacteraceae bacterium | reverse complement strand
GACACCCATCGCCTCCGCCAGCCCATGTACCGGCATCGGAGAGAATGCGTCGATGTCCTGATAGCCGTCCGAGTGCGCCGCAGCTGCTGCTTCCACCAGTTCCTCTGGCGTGGCAAACTCCGCCGCGAGTCCGTACAGCCTGAGCCTGGTTGGCATGTCGCGCAGCATTAGTCACCACTTACCAGCGTTTCTTTTGGCGATGGTCTCGGCACGGGCGGCGGCGGGACCATCGCATTCATTTCAGAAATGGAGATCGCCGGCAGCACGCGCAGGAACAGGAACATCAGCGTCAGGAACAGACTGATCGTCCCGAAGAACGTCGCCCAATCCCAAAAGGTCGGATAGTACATCTCCCAGGAAGACGGCAGATAATCGCGGTGAAGGCTCGTCACCACGATCACGAATCTCTCGAGCCACATGCCAAGGTTGATGACGAGTGACAGAAAGAACAGCCAGATGGTATTCGAGCGGATGCTCTTAGACCAGAACAATTGCGCAGCGAAAATATTCGTAACCCACAAAGACCAATACAGCGGCGCGTACGGACCGGTGAAGCGGTTGAGGATCATGTACTCCTCGGGAGGGCTTCCGCTGTACCACCCCATGAAGATCTCCATGATGTAGCCGTAGGCGACGATCCAACTCGTGCCGATCATCATCTTGGCCATATTCTGCAGATGGCGCATGGTGATGAAGTCCTTCAGCCCATAGACCGCTCGCGTCGGAATCGCGAGAGTCATCACCATCGCGAAACCCGAGTGAATCGCGCCTGCCACAAAGTAGGGCGGGAAGATGGTGGTGTGCCAGCCCGGCACCTGCGACACCGCGAAATCGAAGCTCACAACGGTGTGCACGGAGACCACTAGCGGCGTCGCAAGTCCTGCCAGCAGCAGGTACGCCATCTCATATCGAAACCAGTGTCGCGCCGACCCACGCCAGCCCATCGCCAGCATGCCGTATGCAATCTGCTGCCAGCGGCGCCGCGCGCGATCACGCAGGACCGCGAGATCAGGTATCAGTCCCACATACCAAAACAGGAACGACACCGTGAGATACGTGCTGACTGCGAACACGTCCCAAATCAGCGGACTCCTCGGCTGCGGCCACATGTCCATTGTGCTTGGGTATGGGAACATCCAATACGCGAGCCACGGACGGCCTGTGTGGAACAACGGAAATAGGCCCGCGCAAAGCACTGCAAACAACGTCATCGCTTCGGCAAATCGGTTGATCGATGTCCGCCAGTCCTGCTTCAACAGCAACAAGATTGCCGAGATGAGAGTGCCCGCGTGACCAATGCCGATCCACCAGACGAAGTTGATGATCGCGAATCCCCAAGCGACCGGAATGTTGATACCCCAGATGCCCGTGCCCTTGACCACCAGGTAGGTCAGTGCCAGGAAGAGCATCATCGTGCCCAGAAAGACAATGCTGAAAGCACCCAACCACCCAAGCGTCAACGGCCAGGCAAGGACTACATCCGCGATCTTGCTCGTTACCGTTCGATAGTTATGTCCGGGTGCTATGACCGGAGGATTTTCGGATTCTTCGGTGGGCTTCATGTTCTCTCCACCAGATCAGGATGCGGATTCCAGACCTCCGCAAGATATTTCACCCGCGGCTGCGTGGCAAGTTCCGTCAGCAGACCGTATGCCATGGGATTGCCGTGCAGTTGCTTCACACGGCTCTTCTTGTCATTCAGATCGCCGAAGATGATCGCCTCCGTGGGACACGCGGCCTGGCAAGCCGTCACGATCTCACCATCGCGAATCGGTCGGTTCTGCTTCTCTGCGTCGATCTTTACTTCCTGAATGCGCTGTACGCAGAAGGTACACTTCTCCATCACGCCGCGACTGCGCACCGTTACATCCGGATTCCGGAGCGGCTCCAGCGAAGGCGTGTGCCAATCCGAGAACAGCAGGAAGTTAAAACGCCTCACCTTGTAAGGACAGTTGTTGGAGCAATATCGTGTCCCGATGCACCGGTTATAGACCATCTGGTTCAACCCTTCGCCACTATGGACCGTTGCAGCGACGGGACACACCGGTTCGCACGGCGCCTTCTCGCAATGCTGGCAAAGCATCGGCTGGTGGTGCGCCCTCGGATTGTCGATATTGCCGGAGAAGTAACGATCGATGCGAAGCCACAGCATCTCGCGAGACTTCAACACCTGTTCCTTCCCAACGACCGGTATGTTGTTCTCAGCCTGACACGCAACCACGCAGGCATTGCACTCAATGCAGGCATTCTGATCGATTGCCATTCCCCACGCGTGTCCCTTGTACTGCCACTCCGGATACAAGGAGAACTTGTACTGCGCTTCCTCCTTCTCAGGCGTCGCGAACATTTCCGGATTCTTGAGAAACTCCTGGTTCGAACCAAACCGTACGATGTCCCGGCCCTGCATGCTGTGGTGATTTTGAGTGCACGCCAGTTTCCACTTGCCGCCCGTCTTCCGCAACTCCGCACCGCTTCCAAAGTAGGGTGCGTCCGACGTCCGTAGCGCGTACGCATTGAACCCGGTCTCGTTTCCCACACGCCCGGCCCGAGTCCTTCCGTACCCCAGGTACAAAGTGATGGAATCATTCACCTGCCCCTGCGTGATCCACACTGGACCTCGTACGGACCGCCCTCGATACCGAACCTCAACTTCATCGTCCGAATTCAGTCCGAGCCTCTGAGCCGTTGCCGGACTGACCAACACCGCGTTGTCCCACGTCAGCTTGGTATGAGGCTTTGGACACTCCTGCAGCCACCCGTTGTTCGCGAATCGACCGTCCCAGATCGTCGGATCGGGCCGGAAGACAATCTCCAAACCTTCTGACCGCTGAGCACTTGCTGGTGCAGACACGGCGTTCGCGGCTACCGATGCACTCCTGGTTGGATACGCGGTATTCGGAATCAGCCCGTCATGCAACCACTGGGCCCACCGATCGTCGAAACCTGCATCTCCGGCTTGCGAACGCCAGAACTCCCGCACGATGTCGTAGCTCGACTGCTCCGGCGAATCCGTCAAGGTCGCGAGCATTTGATGCACCGTCTTGCCGTCGTACAACGGCTGAATCAGCGGCTGGATGATGGAGGCCGTGCCGTCGTATGCCACCGCATCGCCCCAAGACTCCAGATAATGTGCCTGCGGGATATGCCAGTGCGATCGCACACCGGTTTCGTCGTAGTGCGTGCCCAAGTGGACACGAAGGGGAACCTTCTCGAAAGCCTTTAGGAATTCGAGATCCGCTGGTGTGTCATAAACCGGATTCGCACTGAAGATCATCAGCGCTCGAACCTGACCCGCTCGCATCGCGTCCACGAGTGCCCGCATTGACGCTGTCTGGTCGATAGGCTCACCATCAGCATCCGCGTACACCACGGTCGTCCCCGCATTCCCGAGCGCACCGTTCATCGCATGCGCGAGTGCATGCACGGCGGGCGTCTGCTGCTCGCCCGGAACCACCAGGCTCGATGCGCGGTTCGCCTGCAGATCCGCCGCAATCGCCTGCACCGCACGATTCCATTCAGCTGGGACATCCCCTGCCGATCCGATCCCGATACGCGCCGCCACGGCACGCCCAAAGCGCTCCACATCCGACGCCTTTACCGGGAATCGATGGTCCGCTCGGTCACCCGTATTCGTCGGCGACGGCTCCACCACATACAGCCGGTTCATCATCTTCCGGTCGATCCCCGCCCGCCTCCGGCTGATGAACTGTCCGGCGTAAGGAATGCTTCCGGGCATCGAGAACAGGAAATCCGCATCCAGCGACAAGATGACGTTCGCCCGGTCAAAGTGATAAAGCGGAGTTACCGGCGCACCAAAAGCCGCACGAGCCCCGTGCCTTCCGCTGTCCTGACCAACCGGATCATACTCATGCCATTGCATCGCCGGATATCGCGAGAGTAGCGCCTGACGCTGAGCCGCCAATGTCGGCGACGAGTTCACATCACTCAAGAAGTGGAGCCCCGTGCCGTCTCCGATCGACTGCCGCAACTCAGCCATGGCCGTCAGGAACTGCCCCCAGCCGCTAATGCGCCCGCGATGCATCACCGTCTGCGATCGGTCCGGGTCGTACAAATCCAACGTCGATGCCTGATGAAAAGGAAGCGTTCGTCCTAGGCTCGCCGGATGCAGCGCGTTTCCCTCGATCTTGGTCGGACGCCCCTCATGGCTCTCCGCCAGTAGCCCGACCGCCAAACCCCGAAACGGCATCGACGTCGCGAAGAAAAGGGGCCTCCCCGGGATGACCTCCTCGGGCTGCCGCACATACGGAAGTATCCTTTCCTGCGGCTGTCGAACGCATCCCGTAAGACCCGCCATCGCAAACATCGCGCCCATCACGCGCAACATGTCACGACGGCTTTGCGGGTCGGTAAGAGCATCCGCTCTGCTGGGGAACTCGTCTTCGAGGAAAGCCTGAAACTCCGGCGTTGCCGCCAGTTCCTCGAGACTACGCCAGTATTTAGCACCGCCGGTCTGCGCAAGCTTTTCTCGCAGGGCAGCAAGATCCACACGTGACTGCGTAGGCGTTATCTGTGACATGTGTAGCAGTCCTGCAAGCTACGGACTTGATACTCGGCCACCAACTTCCGGCCGAGCTCCATTTGATTCGGCGGCGGCCGGTAATCCACATCGAAAACGTTCTCACGTGGACGTATGAACCTTGCGGGGTCCCGATGACACTCCAGGCACCACTGCATCTGCAGGGAGGAGTGCTTGTACGTCAGGTTCATCTCGCCGATGGGCCCGTGACAGGTGGTGCAACCGATGCCCTTGTTGATATGAATCGAGTGGTTAAAGTAAACGAACTCCGGCAAATCGTGTACGCGATTCCACTGCAGCGATTGGCCGGTTCGATAGCTCTCACGCACCGGCTCGAGCATCGGACTCGTCAACCAGATCTGCGAGTGACAGCTCATGCAGGTATGCGTCGGCGGGATCCCGGCGTACGAGCTCACTTCCACAGATGTATGGCAATAAACGCAATGGATGCCGAGCCCGCTGGTGTGATGTCGGTGACTGAACATCACCGGCTGCTCTTTGGCAACACCAACTTGGGTGTTGTAGTCGGAGCGATCGTACGCCATCAGAAGCCCGATCAGACCGGTGACTCCGAGCACCGCCAGAATGATGCTGGCTCGGGCCAAAGTGTTCGCGCTTCGTCTGAAGACTTGAGCCACTTCCGCTCCCCGCGTTTAACCGCTTGGATTCATTCTTAACAAAAGGGTTTCTCGACTTCAGCAATGGACGGCGTTTGTCACCGTTCGCCTGACCCCTCTAAGCTACGCAACAATTCG
>DASQVJ010000322.1:0-4174 GCA_035640835.1 Bryobacteraceae bacterium | reverse complement strand
TGAGTTGCCTTCCTTCTTCAGCTCGGCCACACTGTTACGAATCGCGATCGACATGTCGCAGTATTCAGCAAGCGCCGTCTGCAATCGCGGGACAGCTAGTTGAGCAACTTCGAGTAGCGATAGAATCTCAGAACCGCGAATTTGCAAGCCCAACAACAGAGGGGAACACATATGGACAACGATGAGATCTTAGTTCAGGTAGCTGCACCAGCCACGATCGCGTCCGAGCTTCGCAAGGAGCCGATTACCGGTGTCGAATTCGAGCCTCCTGTAGGCGGACGAGAGCAGACAACTCGGTTTGGATTGGCCGAACTCGCACTGCTGATCGGAATCTGTAAAGGTGTTGTCGAAGTCATAAAGCTGGCGCTGGAGATCCGTAAATTGCTTCGGGGGGCCGAACGAGGGCGCATAACCACTCCCGATGGGCGGCTTCATCTTGAAATCTCGGCTGATCAAAGCGAGGAGGAGATCGCCAGGCAAATTCGGGCGGCGTTGGGGTCAACTCAATCCGCAACTCCCTCCACCTAGCGCATGCAGCCGGAGCTTCCCTTCGATTTCGGCGAGTACAGCCACCGCACGTTGGGGATCACGGTAAACCTGCCGCTTGCGCTCGGCGAACGGTTGAAGGAAATATTGCCGCTTCTGGTGACTGGTGTCGCTGAGGACCACCTGAGCGGCTTCCGCAGTTTGTTCCGAGAAGCCGCAAACGAAGACGAAGCATTTCTCGCACTCGGTTACGCGAGCGCGTTGAAACACGAATTGCGCCACTTCCATGATTATCTGCTCTCCCCCGCTGGCGCCGCCGATGGGGCGGTCCATATGATGGCCGCTGTCAACATGAATTTGGCCATGGTGGCTCTGAGTCAGCAGGAGGAAATCGTCCTGCCTTTGCAAACTTGGGAGCGATTGCAGGAACGGTGGTACAAAATCCTTCAGCGCAACGGGAAGGGAAGCCTATCTCCGAAGCCGCCGGAACGCACGCGTCCTTACACGGAAGCCGCCACCATCGCTTTTGAAGCTTTGCGTCAACGTGAGATCGCCTCCGTGGAACTTCACGATGGCAGACTCACGACAGCACGTATTCTCGAGTGTTCGGCTCTTGCCGTTCAGGCAACCTACCTGATCCTGAACTACGGCGCCGAAGCCTGGCCTGCATTTCGCGATGGCTTGTTTCGCGCCGACCGTTCTTCGGTTTACACCACGGTATGGCGGCTTTGGGACCAGGCGTTCCAGTGGCTCCCGCAAGGGGTACAGCTCTCGTATTTCGTGTTGAACTCGATTCTATTCATGTCTCTGTGTGGGTTGCCGGACATGGCACGGAGCATGGGCTTTCGAGATGATCCGCCGTACCGGCTGGTGGACATTCTGGAATATCTGGCGAGAAGGCAGGAAGTTCCCACAGACGACAACATCCTGCCGCTGCTTGATTCGTGGGCAGCCAACAATGGTCTGCTGTCGATGATCGATTCCGTCGATTTGGCGATCCGCTCCGATAGCGAGTATGTCGACAACACCGTAAGCGAGATCCGTGCGATTGAATCGAATGTCGGTGCACCCATATTCGGCGATATGCCTGAAGTGTTGAAGCAGTGGACTGGGGCGCGCGCTCACATGGCTCAGCAGTTCATCGAGGATCCGCGATGCTATCTGGATCCCGTGCTGTACCTGAAGAACCCTGAGCGCTTTGTCGCGTCTCCGATGTTCCTCGCGACTACCTCCGGCGTGCTCGACCGCGACGGAGAGCTGGCGGTCATGCTTCGTGGGGAGGGATGGAAGCCAATCTTCGGCCGGAGATCCGAAGACGGCAGCAAGGCTGCACATTGGCTAATGCGAGCGCCTCGCATGACCGCCGGACACGAGTTCCTTACTCAAAAGCAGAGTTGGGATCTGTCGTCTGCAATCTGGTTAAGTCATCTGCTCTGGGCACCTGACATGCTGGGACCCGTGGAGCGGGAGGTCGCACTTACGGCAGCAAGGTCGCTTCTGCCCAATACAACGGTGTTGGTGCTGTGAGGCCCGTCTTGCGCGAAGGCGGCTATTGGCCTGTGGGTCATCGCCGCCGAGGTCCAGCACGAGTTCTTTTGGTCAGAGCGTGCTCGAGTTCGGTAACAACCGATCGATCTCCATCGGCTTGGCTGCGTGTACGCGTCAAAGAGGAGTTTAAATGCACAGATCTGCGCGTTCCCGCGCCATTCTCTGGACGATCATCAATCTATGGATAGTAGGGCCAGCGGTTGTCATCGCAATCCTCCTATCGTGTTGTACGCCGACCTACGCCGGTCCATCCGCGGCGTCCACCAAGTTTCGAATGCTTCTTGCCTCAGAGGAGCGACGGGCGAAGTCCATCTCTGATGGGTGGCAGGTTGATCTTCTCAAGAACATCGAACGACAAGATCGCAGCGTACTCAACGACATTAATCGGATCAATCGTAACGAACTGAGCAGCGAGGAAAAGACTCTGTATGACGTTCTGAGACGTCAGCTGGGGAGCCAGGTGGAGCAGTTTCGTTTAGGTCTTTACATGACCCCCTACTGGGACGATTCCCGTTTTGGGCGCTCTTTACTTGCCACGCTTTCTAACTTCAGTAATGGCTTAAACGTGACTTCTACGGATGCCACCACTGTCATTCAACAGGTAGAGAGCTTAGCAATCTTTGCTGATCGGCATATAGAATTACTTACGCTTGGACTTGGGGCTAAAATGATGCCCTCCAAGCCGGTCATCCAACCCACAATCGCTGCAATCGAGTACCTGTTGCGGACACCGCCGGAGCGTTGGACGGTGTACACGTCAGTAGACCCAAAAGGGACAGCCGAAGACCGCGCGCGAATACGAGCGGCGCTGCTCGCGTCGATTCGCCAGGCAGTACTGCCGGCGCTTACGCGATTGCATGATTTCCTGACGAACCAGTATCTGCCCGCATGTCCCGACTTTTTGAGCCTGAAGCGATGGCCGAACGGGGGTGACGTTTACCGTGAGTTCGTTCGCCGAGAGACAACCATATCAATTGAACCTGAAAAGGTCCACGAACTGGGCGTTCATGAGGTCGAACGAATTCACGACAAAATGGCGATCATTGCTGCGAAAGAAGGATTTCCAGAGCCGGCCGGACGCTTCATCGCTCGGACGTTTTCGGATCCGCAGTTCTATTTCAAAACACCTTCAGAGTTGGCGGGTGCCTACCGGGATGCGCTTATGCGCATCGAACCACGGCTCGGACAGCTCTTCTATCGTTTGCCGAGCCGCAAGATTGACATTGAGGAAGCTCGATATCGGGGACCAGCGGCGATCTACAATTCTAAAAACGGAGCGGTGGTAGTCGAGGTGTCAAGACCCGATTTGCGGCCTCGATTCGAGATCATCCCACTGATGCTCCACGAAGGTAGCCCTGGTCATCACCTTCAGCTCTCTCTGGAGCGAGAATTGTCGAGCACGCGAGATAGATGGCCGCCGTTCCTCAGGCGCCAGAGCGCGGCGTTCAGTGAGGGTTGGGCATTGTATGCCGAGACATTGGGGGAAGACTTGGGACTGTACGATGAACCTTATGCGAGGTTTGGTGAACTTAGCATGGACCTTCTACGTGCCGTTCGCGTGGTAGTGGACACCGGTGTCCACTACTATGGCTGGACAGAAGAGAAGGCACGGCAGTACTTCGCTGAGGCGACGGGTCGCCCACAAGAAGTTGTTGACACTGAAATGACTCGATTCAGCTACCCTGGATCTTCCTTGGCCTATAAGGTCGGACAGCTGCAGTTCCTTGCCATTAGAAACGATCTCAAGAAGGCACTCGGGAACGCTTTCGACATTCGCAACATGCACGAAGCTATTCTGACGTGGGGTCCCCTGCCACTGGACGTGTTGGATCGCAAAGTTCGCGATTGTTTGAAGCGCCGGGAATGTGTTTTGCGGGCGCCACTGGGTCGCGAGACGCGGCCGAGGGACTTGCGGTAGGCGTGCCTGCCGTGAGGATATGGACACAAGGAACGCGACAGCAGGGCCCGAACGCGCCAATTCCGGTGACCGTCAAAACTGTCGCAAGCCCCATCCTTTGGAGGGGGTATCATTCCGGAAGCGGATTGGAAGAAGAAACTCACGCCAAGCCGCCAAGCCGCAAAGGTGAGTAGAGGGCCTACTACACGGCGTCTTTGCAGAGCCGAAGTGAACGTCGGAAAT
>DASQVJ010000321.1:0-4040 GCA_035640835.1 Bryobacteraceae bacterium | reverse complement strand
CCCCGATCTGCTCGAAAGGCGCATCCGTGCCACGACCGACCGAATAATCCTTCCAATACTCGAGCATCCCGAGACCGGGGTACAACAAAGCAGCTGTCAGGCTCCGCATGTTCGGCGAAGGATTGACCCAGGTGAGCCCTGTCTGATCGAACCATAGGGAACGCTGCCAATTGTTCATTCTAACTACGGACAACTTCGGAGCAGGTGTAATCTCTGACGCAAATAGACTTGCCAGCTCGCCCACAGTCATTCCATGTCGCAAAGGCAAGTTCCCGCAACCGACAAATGAGGCATATTCGGTGTCAAGTACAGGACCCTCCACCACTTCACCGTTGATAGGATTTGGACGATCCAGAACGATAAACTCGAGATTTCTCTGCGCAGCGACCTCCATTGCGTTTCGCATGGTGCAAATGTAGGTATAAAAGCGAGCGCCGATATCCTGAATATCAAAAACAAGTACGTCGACGCCGGAGAGCATTTCGTCCGAAGGGCGCCGATTCGGTCCGTTGTACAAGCTCCAGACGCGAAGGCCGGTCACAGGATCTTTCGCGTGTCCGACGTTCTCGTGATCCTCGGTGCCTGAGATGCCGTGCTCGGGCGACAGGAGAGATACCAGGTTCACCCCTCCTTTGAGCATCACGTCAATGGTTCGTTTGCCATCCGAAGTGACCCCGGTGTGGTTCGTTATGAGGGCAACCCTCTTGCCGCGAAGCGTCGCGAAGTTCTGTGCCGCAAGAACGTCGATTCCTAACTGTACTGGCGGCAGGGGCACAGAGGTCTTCACCGGCTGGACCGCCGTGGCTGGGGTTGGTGCGTAATCCACGTCCTGCCCAAGAGGAACATCGAGGCCGAGACCTGCTGCGGCAACGTTCGCGACACGTCCCCTCAACGGCGTGATCGGAAGCCGGCCATGCGGGTGAACACTGTTCGCCAACAGGATCACGTACGTCTGCGTGGCGGGGTCGATCCACATTGAGGTGCCTGTAAAACCGGTATGTCCATAGCTTCCGATCGGGAAAAGGTCTCCGCGGTTGCCGGAGTTGGGCGAATTGATGTCCCAACCGAACCCACGAACGGCGGTAATTTCCTGCGGAGATTGTGGCGAGGTGAAGGCACGAACAGTCAATGGGCTGAGGACGCGAACACCTTTTCGTTCGCCCAGGCCGAGCATCATTTCCGCGAATCTCGAAAGGTCGTAAGCCGTGCTGAACAGGCCTGCGTGTCCGGCGACGCCGCCCATGAAGCGACACGTGGGATCGTGTACAACGCCCCGCAGCGGTTCATTGGCACCTGGCAGGATTTCGGTCGGCGCAATGCGTTGGCGCAGAGTTGGACTGGGTTGAAATCCAGTGTCGCGCATGCCGAGTGGATCGAAAATGTTTTCCTTTGCGAAGTCGGGAAGACTTTTACCGCTCGCTCGCCGGACGATCTCGCCCAGCAGGTCGAAGTTGATGTCGCTGTACATGTAGCGCGTGTTCGGGGGTGCGATCGGTTTATCGAGCAAGGCAAGCCGTATTCCCGTCTCATAGCCGCTCCACTCGGGCTTGAGATCCACGTCCGGTCGCATGCCGCTGGTGTGCGTCAACAACTGACGAACGGTGATATCGCTTCGGCCCGCCTGAAACTCCGGCAAATACTTCGTGACCGGATCGTTGATGCGCACTTTTCCTTGCTCCACAAGCTTTGCAATCGACGTGGTGGTGGCAACCACTTTCGTGAGCG
Organism: Bryobacteraceae bacterium; assembly: GCA_035640835.1. Taxonomy (GTDB): domain Bacteria; phylum Acidobacteriota; class Terriglobia; order Bryobacterales; family Bryobacteraceae; genus DASQVJ01. The sequence continues at coordinate 2,315 of DASQVJ010000321.1, read as the reverse complement.
AAGCGATGTCGAAAATCGTGTCGAGCGTCATGGGCTCGCGAGTGGGGACGACGCTGCGATTCCCGTACGCCTTCTGATAGACAATGCCGTTGCGGCGGCCAACAATCACTACGGCGCCAGGAAGCTCGTCGGCCCGGACGGCCTCTTGAATGGTGTTATCCATCGCCTGTGCCCCGGCGAAAGTTTCCAGGACTTTCGGCGATGGTGCAATGGCGTCTTGCGCCCCAAGCAAGGTCGCCAATAGGAACAGCGCGGCTACTCTCATGACAATTTCTGAGCGAACTTATCCAGCAGGCCAGCCAACTTGATGTCGGCTTGCGTGATACCGCCGGCGTCGTGCGTCGTCAATTCGACGGTGACGCGATTGTAGACGTTGCACCACTCGGGATGGTGATCCATTTTCTCGATCGCGGTGGCGGCGGTGGCCATGAAGCCGAAGGCATGCGTGAAATCGGGGAAGCGGAATTCCTTACGAAGCTTTGCACCTGCGATGCTCCAACCGGGCAGGGAAGACAACGCGGCATCGAGATCGCTCTGCGAAAGCAACTCATGTCGGGGCATATATGGACAGCTTACACATGGCGCGACTCGCTCACAAACGGCACAAGGTAAACTGGGGCAACGTTTTGCCTCGATCCAACTACCTTGGCCCGTTGTTTTGTGGCGGGCTCGCACTGGTCATTGCGCTGGCGTTCCAGAGCTTGACGGTGGCCTTCAATGCGGGCGGCAACTGGACGGCGCTCTATCACACCGGCGAACTGACCACACTCCCGCCTCAACTGGCCGAGGAAGACATCTATCAATTCGCAGGAGAACCAGGTTACGACGGGCAATATTACCACTACATCGCGCACGACCCCGCGATGCGGCATGGCTTTGAGCGCTTCGTCGATAACCCGCAGCTGCGGTGGCGCCGAATCCTGATTCCAGGGCTCGCGTTTCTGCTGAGCTTCGGGCAGCACGACTATGTGGACTCGGTCTACTTCGCGATCGTGCTGGCATTCACGGGTTTCGGTGCCTTCTGCCTGAGCGCCCTGGCAGAGCGAGCGGGGCAATCTCCATGGTGGGGACTCGGTTTCCTGCTGGTACCCGCGGTTGCGGTGTCGCTCGATCGAATGACCGTGGACGTGGCTCTGGCCGCTTGTTGCGTGGCGCTTTTGCTGTGGGCGCAGAGACCGCTGGTCGTATTGCCGATCCTGGCGGCAGCCGCGTTGGCACGAGAAACCGGAGTGCTGCTGGCGCTGGCGTACGGAGTTTGGAGTGCGCGGAATCGGGGCTGGAAAGGGGTCGTGATCGCAGCTGGGAGCCTTGTGCCATTCGCGGTCTGGACGGCTTACATCCACGCCCGAACCGGAACCGATCAGACAACCTGGTCCGCATTCATTCCGTTTTGGGGGCTTGCGTGGCGCACCTGGCACCCGTGGTCTTACGAGATGCCCACAAGTTGGCTCCGATGGGCCGGTGTGCTCGACTACGTTGGCGTTTTCGGCGTTTGGCTGGCGCTCGCGATCGTGTTTCGTCGATTGCCCCGGACGCTCGCCGAACATTGCGCTTTTGCTTTCGGGATCCTGGCGAGTTTGCTGTCAAAGCCGGACATCTGGGCGGACGTGTACGCGTACGGAAGAACGATGTCGCCATTGCTGCTGTTTGTTGCTTGGGAGGGCATCCGGTCTCGCTGGTGGCTGTTTGCTGTGCCGATGGCCGTGGTGGTTCCACGCATCATCTACCAGTTTGGTCCGCAGTGGAAGGGGGTTTTGCGTGGAATCCACGCTGCCGCTTTTTGACGAGCCAATCGGAGGGGCGTTCGACCGTGCGGGGCTGGCCGCAAAGCTTCAGGAACTGGCGCGGGAGCAGATCTACCTGGGTGGCAGCTCATGGAAATACGAGGGCTGGATCGGGCAGATCTACACTCGCGATCGGTATCTGTGGAATGGGAAGTTCTCTCAGAAACGGTTCGAAGAACTGTGCCTCGCCGAGTACGCGAAGGTGTTCCCGATTGTCGGCGGTGACTTCTCCTTCTATCAGTTCCCGACAGTCGAGTTTTGGCAGAAGCTTTTCGGCTCGGCGCCGCGCACGTTGAAGTTTGGCTTGAAGGTGCCCGAGGAGATCACGGCAAAGATCTTTCCATCGCATCCTCGATACGGGCCGCGAGCGGGAATGCTGAATCCGACGTTCCTGGATGCCGCGGTGCTCGAGACGATGTTCCTGGAGCCGCTGGAGCCGTACAAGGCACAGATCGCGGTGTTGATGTTTGAGTTCGGAACGTTCAAGAAGAGCTCTTACGAGCGGCCTGATGAATTCGTCCGCGACCTGGA
>DASQVJ010000320.1:0-18511 GCA_035640835.1 Bryobacteraceae bacterium | reverse complement strand
TAGCGGCCGCTCACACGCCCCGCCCTGGCACCAGTGACGCGACTCTCGATGAGCTTGAAAAGTATCGAGGCGTCCGGTATACGAAGGCTCCCAAGAGCCTGGAGCAACTGGTCGGGCACAAGGTAAAGGGCTGGGAAGAAGAGACGGACTAAGAAGCTCGGCTGCTGATTTGTAAAACAAACGGGCACGCATTGTCGTAATCGATTTGTTACGTTAGGGCGCTAAACTCGAGACCAATGAGACGTCGACATCTCCTGCTTTCATTAGGAGCAACCGCGCTTGCCGGGTGCGGAGGCGGTGGAGCTACGAAGGAATCAACCGGTCCGGTTGTGTTGAAAGGCGCCGGAGCGACCACCCCTTACCTGGCCTATTCGAAATGGTTTGAAGCATATAAGAAAGACGATCCGAACACACGTATTGAATATGAGCCTGTGGGCTCGGGCGAAGGGCTGAAGAAGCTCGAGAGTGGTTCGGTAGACTTTGCGGCATCCGACATTCCGCTCAGTGACCCTCAGTTGGCGAACTTCCCGACGAAGCCGCTCCACTTTCCCACGCTGATCGGTGCCATTGTTCCCGTCTACAACGTGGAAGGCGTTTCAAGCGGATTGAACTTCACGGGCGAGGCGCTTGCCGGCATCTTCTCGGGCAAGATCAAGACCTGGAATGCGCCTGAAATCGCGAAGCCAAACCCTGATGCGAAGCTCCCGGCCAAGCCAATCGCCGTGGTCCACAGGGCGGAGGCGAGCGGCGCAACATACGCGTTCACGGATTATCTTTCGCAAGTCAGCACTACCTGGAAGGCCCAGGTGGGCCAGGGCGCAACGGTGAAGTGGCCAGTGGGATCGAGCGCACGGACGAACGAGGAAGCCGGTGAGATGGTCAAGAAGACACCGAACTCGATCACCTATCTGGAACTGAACTACGCCGAGCAGGAGAATCTGACGGTCGGCGCGGTTCGCAATACTGCCGGCAAGTTCGTGAAGCCAACTATTGAGGCAATCGGTGCAGCGAGCGACGTCGCCGAGCAGGCCGAGAAAGACTTCCGTGTGTCACTCGTGAATGCAAAGTCCGAAGCCGCATATCCCATCTGCACCTTGACGTGGCTTGTGATCCCGAATCCCAACAAAGACCCTCAGAAGCAAAGAGCGATGAAGCGCTTTTTGCGGTGGGTCTACACCGAAGGCATCAAGCTGGCGATGCCGATGGACTATGGCATCCTGCCTCCGAAGTTGCTGCTGCGCATGCGAGACCAGGTGGACAGTCTGCAATAGTATTTCCATGAGGTCGAGCTTTTGGCAGTGGCTTTGCCTGCTGCTTTCAAGTGCCGTCCTGTGGGGCCAGGCACCATCCAAACCTGCTGCAGCCAGTCCTGCGCCCGAAGAATCCGAGGCGGTGATCACAACCGACCTCGGAACCATACGCTTCGAGTTCGCGCCCGATAAAGCGCCGAAACACGTGGCACAGTTCATCAAGCTGGCGCAGCAGGGTTATTACGACGGAAGCGGATTTCACCGGGTGTTCGCGAATGGCATCATTCAGGGCGGCGATCCGCTTCTGAAGAAGCCGTCCACTCCCAAGAAACTATGGGGCACCGGCGGCCTCAACCTCCTGCCTGCCGAGTACAGCGACTTGAAACATGAGCGGGGCGTCGTCTCGACCGTACGCATTCCGGACAAGCCGAATAGCGATGGAGCTCAGTTCTTCATCGTGGTGTCACCGCAGCCAGCTTTGGACGGACAATACTCGAGCTTCGGGCGCGTGACGGAGGGCATGGATGTAGTCGAGCGAATTTCGCAACAGCCTGCCGCGGCGGACGGACTGATCGAGAAGCTCGTGCGCATTCAGTCGATACGAATCGAGCCGAAGAAGCGCGAGCCGTTCGCGGACGCCACGGTGGAGGACTTACGCCGGACCGTTACGCTCACCACCACACTCGGAACGATTCGAGTTCAAATGGAGCCCGAGTGGGCGCCCAATCACGTTCGCAACTTCCTGAAGCTGGTGTCGACTGGTTGGTACGACGGGACCGCGTTTCATCGACTGGTGCCTGGTTTCGTGGTGCAGGGCGGCATGCCGAACACTCGACAAGGCGCCAGCGGTCATCCGGCCGACCGGTGGGTGCGCAAGCTCAAAGGCGAGTTCCGCAATGACGTGAAGCACACGCGAGGCATTCTCTCCATGGCGCGAACCTCCGATCCGGACTCTGCTCAGACGTCGTTCTTCCTGATGCTCGGCGATGCGCCGCATCTGGACGCGCAGTACTCGGCGTTCGGCCGCGTGATCGCAGGTGCGGAAGTGCTCGATGCATTCGAGAAAGAGCCTGTGGTGAATGAAGAGACTCCGCAGCGCCGGCTGGAATTAGTCAAAGCAACGATCGATCCGAAGCCTTAAGCCTGGGCGACCTTCAGTCCTAACTGGGCGAGGCGCTGGCGAGTCTCCTCAATGTCTTTGTGCGGGAAGCCATTGACACCGACCCGCCGCACCGCGACCTCCACGAACAGGTCCCGGTCGTCCAGGTAAAGCACTTCTCCAGGCAGTGATTGCGAAATGTCGAGAGCCATCCTGTAAAAAGTAAGGTCAGGCTTGCGGAGTCCGATGAAGCTGGAAAAGATGAAGACGTCCCCGAGCTCCCGCAGGCCGAAGTAGCTGATTCGATGCTCCGCGAGCTCGCGACCCTCGTTGCTGGTGATGGCGACTCGAAGTCCGTTGAGCGCTTTCGTCTCCATCATGAGGGAGATCATGTCTCGCCAGGGCTGCGATTGTTGAATCATGTAAGCCCGGAACTCGTCGAGCGAAAAATCACGCGGCTTGCAAAAGACGGTACGTTCCAGGTACTCGTCGAGAGTGATCTTCCCTTCCTCGTAAGTGCCGAACGTCTGCTTGTGGCGCATGTCGAGGTCCGCGAGATCGAGCCCGAACTTCTCCGCCGCTGCGCGCCGCATATTGCGGTCCCACCCGTTTGTGCCCAATACTCCGCCTACATCGAGAAACAACGTTCCGATCATCAGACGCCCTCCGATTGTTGGTTTTAGAAGTCCTCGAAAAGGTGGCCCATCTTTTCCCGCTTGGTCCGCAAGTACTCCTCGTAGCTCGGCAGGATTTCCACCTGAATCGGCACACGCTCGATAACCTGGACTCCAGCGCGCTCCAGGGCTTCGATTTTCTTGGGATTGTTCGAGAGTAGTCGCACGCTCGTGATGCCGAGGTCACGCAGAATCGCGGCCGACAACTCGTAGTCCCGGAGGTCTGCTTCGAAGCCTAACTGTTCATTGGCTTCGACGGTGTCGGCACCCTTGTCCTGCAGCTCATAAGCTCGAAGCTTGTTCATCAGGCCGATGCCACGGCCCTCTTTCGGCTCGTAGATCAGGATTCCGGCTCCCTCGGCAGCAATCCGCTCGAGTGCCGTTTCCAATTGAGCGCGACAATCACATCGCAGGCTGCCGAAGACGTCGCCCGTGAGGCATTGTGAGTGGACTCGCACCAGCGGGGGTCTCGAATGCACATCGCCCATCACGAGGGCCACGTGGTCTTCGACAGCATCACCGTTGAGTCCTTCGAATCCGAAAATGCGAAAGTGGCCGAAACGGGATGGTAAGTCGGCTTCGGCTACACGCCGCAGACGAAACGTAGCAGTCGCCGCCATTGTTGGTAATTTCATTATAATGAGCGTGAAGCTGCATGCTCGAACAGCATCTTCCGACTCTGCTCATCAAGCTTGCAGTTGCAGCCTCGCTTGCCAGCCTCCTGGCTCGATCGAGCCTGTTCCGGCGAATGCTCCACCGCGAGGAACGTACCCTTTCGCAGCGAATCCAGCTAGCCCTCAGTTTCGGTGTGATCTTCGGCGCGAGCGTTGCCACACGCGTGGTTACGGTCATCTACAAAGCAGTCGATCTCGGGCTTGAAGGAAGCATGCTCGCGGGAGTTTTGGGAGGCTACGTCACCGGCCTTATCGCGGGCGTGCTGATTTCCATTCCGGCCATGATGAACGGCGAGTTCCTGTCGATGCCTCTGTTCGCCGGAGTGGGAGTGCTCGGCGGAATTTTACGTGACCTTGCACCGGAAAAGGAGGAGATCTGGCGCTTCTCGCCGTTTTATGACCTGAGCCTTTACCGTCTGATCCGGCGCCAGATGGAGCCTCGAGTCGCTATTTTTCACCTGGGATTTCTTTGTGTGCTCATCGCGGCCGAGCTGCTCCGATGGTCCGCACTCTCGATCTTTCAAGTTAACCCCAACAGCGACGCCGGGCACACACCATTTGGCGTCCTGTTCTCGATTTACACTCCCAATGAAACGCAGTTTTGGGACGCTGTCGCGATCTTTACCTCGACGATTTTCGCCATAACGTTGCCGTTAAAGGTTTGGAACGCGATGAGGAATGAAGACAAGCTTGAGTCGCAGCAGCGTCTCCTAAACGAGGCCAGGCTGGCTGCGTTGACCAGGCAGATTAATCCTCATTTCCTCTTTAATGCATTGAACTCGATCTCCACACTCATTCGTATCGATCCCGATCAGGCCAGGACGACCCTCCTGAAGCTCTCGAGCATCCTGAGGCGCGTGATGCAGAAGCAAGAGAACCTGACGCCCCTACGCAATGAGTTGCAGTTCGTCGATGACTACATGGCGATCGAAATGGTACGGTTCGGCGACAAGCTGACTTTCGACAAGGAGCTCGATCCGAGCTCGCTCGACACGCTCGTACCCAGCATGGTGCTGCAGCCCCTGGTAGAGAATTCCATCAAGCATGGTTTGAGCCGAAAGCTCGACGGGGGTATGATTCGAGTTCGAAGCAGGTTGCAGGATGGACGTCTGGTTCTCTCTGTCGAGGACAACGGAGTTGGAATTCCCGACGCAGAGCTGGCAAAGTTATTCGAACAAGGCATCGGGATCAGCAACGTGAATGAGCGATTGAGTGTAATCTACGGGAACGACTATCGGATGTCCATCGATAGCAAATTGGGACAAGGGACCCACACACAGATCGAGATACCTGCATCGCGCGCACCGAAGGCAGCGGTTTCGTGAGTGTGTGGGAAAAGGAAAAGAATCAATGCCAACTAAGCTGCTATCGCCGGTGATGGGCGGCCGTGAGGAAGTATTGCCTCACACGATCTCCGACAAGACACGGAGAATTTACGATTTCTTGGCCAACGTGTATCCGGCCTCGACTTTCTTCTTCCATTCGAAAGCCCATCAGAAGGCGGTGGAATGTTCTGACATCCGGGATGGAATGCGCGTGCTCGAGGTCGCCACCGGCTCGGGCGAAATGTTTCGCCGGCTTGTTCGCAGTAACCCAAGCGGCGCAACCGTTGGTCTCGATTTGTCGCCCAGAATGGCTGCCGAAACCCAACGAAAAGTGCGTCGCCTCTATCCGCAAGCTCGCACACAATGCAAGGCAGTGGACGCTCGACACATGCCCTTCCGCGACGAATCGTTCGACGCGATTGTCTGCTGCTATCTGCTCGAACTGCTCTGCAATGACGACATCGTTCAAACCCTCGATGAGTTTCATCGAGTGCTGAAGCGTCGGGGCTCACTGACTCTGATCACGATCGGCCAGAACGTGCCGGTCTTCAATAGCCTGTACAAGATCGCGGGCAAAGTCGCACCAGCCTTTTGGGGCCGGCAAGTGGAGCGTGCGGTTCCGGAGTTGATTGACTCACGAGGGTTCCGCATTCGCAAGGATGCGCTGGTCCGCCAATCGGGCTACCCTTCGCGAGTCATCTTAGCCCACAAGGCTAGTTGATCTATCGAACGACGCCTTCAAGAGGACTGCTGGCCGTGGCGTAAAGCTTCTTCGGCATGCGACCCGCTTCATAAGCCAGTCGACCTGCGAGCACCGCGTGCTTCATCGCTTCTGCCATGCGCACGCTATCCTCGGCTGCCGCAACCGCGGTGTTCATGAGGATGCCGTCGTAGCCGAGTTCCATCGCGACGGTTGCATCGCTCGCGGTACCGACTCCGGCGTCCACGATCAGCGGAACTTGGGTGATTCGCTCACGCAGAATTTGCAGATTCGTCCGATTTTGAATCCCTAGGCCTGAGCCGATCGGCGCCGCTAGAGGCATCACGGCTGCAGCGCCGGCATCGATCAAGCGTCGTGCATTGATCAGATCGTCTGTCGTATAGGGAAGAACGACGAAACCTTCTTTCACTAAAACTTTGGTCGCTTCCAGCAGACCCTCGTTGTCCGGAAAGAGCGTATCCTCGTCGCCGATCACTTCGAGCTTCACCCACTCGGACAATCCGACTTCCCTTGCCAGACGAGCTGTGCGAATCGCCTCCGCCGCCGTGTAGCAACCGGCAGTATTTGGGAGGATGAACATCCTGTCGCGGTCGATGTAGTCCAGCAGTGATTCGCGGCTTCGGTCATTCAGGTTCACGCGACGCACGGCAACCGTCACAACCTCGGCGCCCGAGGCCTCATGGCAGCGCTTCATTTCAGGAAACGATTTGTACTTTCCGGTTCCAATCAGCAGGCGCGACCGAAACTCTCGACCCGCGATCCGGAGGGTAGTGCTCATGTGATCATTCTAGCGAGCAGACGCCTCCCCCCAACCATGCAAGTTTTACCCGTAGTATGCCGCGTAGAGTCTACACTTCTGGCAAATATTACGCGTTGGCGTACTAACATCTTTTGGGCTAAGTACTAGCAAACATTAGCCAGTGAACTTTGGAATTTAAGGTGCTAAATTATCGATGGAATGGTGTGTTCAAAAGGCTGCCCGGTAGATCGTGCTGAAATGGCTGAGGAGTATGTAATGGGACGCTTGTCGCGCTCTGCGGTGGCAAGCTATGAAGACCACCTGACGGTCTGCGGCCATTGCATGGACGCCGTCGAAGAGGCCGAGACCTTCATTTCGACATTTCGAAAAGTTGCGTCCCGAGACTCGGTCCCGGTTTGCGTCTGAATCTTACGGCACTGTGATTCGGGCTTCGGTCGAACGAGCACTCTCGTTGCCCGATTTATCGAGCGCAGTCACCACGTACCGATATTCAGTTTTCGGCTGGACGGTGGTGTCCGTGTGCGCGGGCACTGATACGTTGTCTGCAAGCACCTGCATTGGTCCCGCACCAACCGCGCGATAAACGCGGTACCCGGCAACGTCGCTATCCGGCGATCGTTCCCATGTCAACTCTGCTGCATTGATCCCGAAGGTGACCGAGAGTCCGGTCGGCGCGCTCGGAGGCGCTTTATCAGCGTGAGCCAAGGAAACTGGAGGCGTGGGCGCACTCTCAGCGGAGCCGAGGATCGCCTGGACGCGGTAGTTATAGTCCTCACCGACCTGCGCCGTTGTATCGATGAACGGCGAGCCTTGGGCGATCATCACCTCAGTGTTGCCCTTCGCTGTCCGCAGCACACGATAGCTCAGCTTTTCCGGCCGCTGCTCGGCCGTCCAGGAAACTCTCACGCCTTCGGGGACGCTGGACACCTCAACATCGCGAGGCGGCGACAAGGGAGCGACCACGGTCACATTCTGAACGCCGGACCATTGCGAATATCGTCCGCGCCCGTTGTTGACGCGGACTCGCACACTCACTTCCTTGCCGATGAAGGGCATCACGGGTGTCTCGAAGCGGACCACGCCGTCGGTCGTCTGTGAGGACTCGAAACTCTCTCCAGCGATCTCGATCTGCGGCTCGCCGAGATGGTGCAACTTCAAGCCGTCCGTAGTCAGTGACGATTGCTCGAAGGTGATGAGCAGTTTATCGCCACGTTGGATAGCCTGGAAATTTGTCGGAGGAACAGGAATATTGAGCGCTGGAGGCAGCGGATCGCCAACGTATCCGCAGGCTGCGAGCGACAGGCACCCAATGGCGACCACCAGGTTTCGCATCGTCTACAGAATGTACCTGCTCAGGTCCTGATCCTTGACAATGTCGGCTAACTGCGAACGAACGTAGTTGGCGTCGATCTTCACGGTCTTCTTCTTCAGATCCGGTCCATCGAAGGAGATGTCTTCGAGGATCTTCTCCATCATGGTGTGCAGCCTGCGCGCACCAATGTTCTCGGTCGACTCGTTGACTCGCGCTGCAAACGAGGCAATCTCCGCAACGGCATCCTCGGTGAACGTGAGCTTGATTCCTTCCGTCTCGAGTAATGCCACGTACTGTTTCGTGAGCGCGTTCTTTGGCTCTTTCAGGATCCGCACGAAGTCCTCGGTACCGAGCGAACGGAGTTCGACCCGGATGGGGAAGCGCCCCTGAAGTTCAGGGATCAAATCGCTGGGCTTCGCTACGTGAAAGGCACCGGCGGCGATGAACAGGATGTGATCCGTTCGCACGAAGCCGTGTCGAGTGTTGACCGTTGTGCCTTCGACGATCGGCAGGATATCGCGCTGGACGCCTTCGCGGCTGACGTCAGGACCATGTCCACCCTCGCGGCCTGCGATCTTGTCGATCTCGTCGAGGAACACGATGCCGTTCTTTTCCACGCGTTCGATGGCAACGCGCGTCACGTGCTCCATGTCGATGAGCTTCTGCTCTTCTTCTCCAACCAGGTAGTCGAGGCCTTCGGCGACTCGCATGCTCCGCTTCCGTGTACGCTGCCCGAACAGGCCAGGCAGGATCTCGCGGAGGTTGACGTCCATTTCCTCGAGACCATTGGGCGTGACCTCGAAGGCAGGCATGCGATCCTTCACGTCGAGCTCGATCATCTTGTCGTCAAGCTTGCCGGCGCGGAGCTTCTCGCGCATCTTCTCCCGACTCCGTTCGTACCCTTCCGACGGCTCCGGAGGGGGCGGCAACAGAAGGTCGAGGATGCGCTCTTCTGCATTCCGCTCGGCCCTCTCCGCGACTTCTTCGAGTCGCTCCTCACGCACCATGTCGATGGCGATGTCGACCAGGTCGCGAATCATCGCTTCGACGTCGCGACCCACATAGCCGACTTCGGTGAACTTGCTCGCCTCCACTTTGAGAAAAGGCGAGTTCGCCAGTCTTGCGAGTCTTCGTGCGATCTCGGTTTTGCCGACACCCGTAGGGCCGATCATGAGGATGTTCTTGGGCATCACATCCTCGGCCATATCGGGATCCAGCTTCTGGCGCCGGATCCGGTTGCGGAGTGCGATGGCGACGGCTCGCTTAGCCTCCGCCTGTCCGATCACGTACTTGTCGAGCTCCGCAACAATCTCGCGAGGTGTCAGTTCATCCAACAAGGGAAAGTCATCGTTAACGCTCGAGGGCAGGTAAATCACCATCAGCCAAGCTCCTCGATTACGACGTTCTCATTCGTGAAGATGCAAATCTGGCCCGCAATCTTCATGCTCTTCTCCACGATCTCACGAGCACCCAGCTTGGTGTTTTGGTAAAGGGCGACGGCTGCGGCCTTCGCAAAGGCACCACCAGACCCGATTGCCGCGATTTCGTCATCAGGATCTATGACGTCCCCATTGCCACTGAGGATAAAAATATTCTGCGGATCCGCAACCAGAAGTAACGCTTCCAGGTGACGCAACACGCGATCGGTACGCCAGTCCTTTGCCAGTTCCACCACGGAACGGGAAAGGTTGCCGTTATGTTGCTCCAGCTTGGACTCGAAACGTGAGAACAACGAGAATGCGTCGGCGGTCGAGCCTGCAAATCCGGCAAGGATCTTGTCCTTGTACAAACGGCGCAGCTTTCGTGCGGAGCTTTTTAGCACTTCTTCGCCCAGCGTTACTTGGCCGTCACCCGCCATTACCACTTTCCCGCTTCGCCGAACACACAGAATCGTCGTGGATCGGATACGAACGGTCTTACTCATCTTTGCGCCTCATTGTAGCCTAGAGAGCGCCTGTGGGCTTATTCAAATCGAACGTCCTCATGTTTGCTAAGAACCGAGTGCTTCTGGAATTCACGTCGAGGCATAGGGAAGTCTGTTCTATAGTGACCGCCACGACTCTCTTCCCGAGCCAGTGCGCATCGGGCGATCAGCCATGCCACCGACCAGATGCTGCGCAACTCGAGGGCCTGCCGGTCAGCCCTTTTGGTGCAGTCGAGCTTCATAGACCCGAGCGTGTTGCAAGCTTCCTCGAGATCCTCTGCGTTGCGGCTGAGTCCTGCTTGCGTCCATGCAAGGCCTCGGACTTCCTCTGCGGTCGTGCAAGGGAACGCGGGTGGCTCGGGCAGCGATCCGGGTGAAGCCGGCGGCGAGGTCCACTCGCGCATTGCCTGGCCCGCTCGTTTGCCAAAGACAATCCCTTCCAGCAGCGAGTTGCTCGCTAATCGATTTGCTCCGTGAACTCCAGTGCATGCGACCTCACCTGCAGCGAACAATCGCTGGACGCTTGCACGTCCATCGAGGTCCGTGCCGACTCCCCCCATCGCGTAGTGAGCCGCGGGATGCACCGGAACAGGCCGCTTCGTAAAGTCGACGCCGAACTGCAGGCATGTCTGGTAAATGCGCGGGAAGCGACGGCGAAGATAATCGCCATCGAGATGCGTCAGGTCGAGGAGTACATGTGAGGTTCCGGTGCGCTGCAGCTCGCTCACAATCGACCGCGACACAACGTCGCGAGGCGCCAAGTCCGCCAGCTCGTGATATCGGGGCATGAAGCGCTCGCCTTGAAGGTTCAGGAGTCTCGCACCTTCGCCTCGTAATGCTTCGGACAGCAGAAAGCGAGGCGCGTTCGGTAAATAGAGCGCTGTCGGGTGGAACTGAACGAACTCGATGTCTTTGATCACCGCACCCGCTCGAAATGCCACTGCTACACCATCGCCTGTTGCGACTGGAGGATTGGTGGTCTCGCGATAGACGTGCCCCAAGCCGCCGGTGGCCAGCAGGACAGCGGACGCGTGGATGGCGATGGACTCGCCGCTGTTCGCGTCGAAAACAACAGCTCCTGCGACCGAACCATCGTCAGCGACTAACAGGTCCGTGACAGCCGCGAAGGAACGGAAGTCGACGTTTGGTAAAGACGATGCTTTTTGATAAAGCGTTCGTGCAATCTCTCTGCCTGTGGAATCGCCATGTGCATGGAGGACGCGACTCCGGCTATGCGCGCCTTCACGCGCGAATACCAGCTTCGACCCTTCGCGATCGAATTCCGCGCCCCACTCGATCAATTCCTCGATGGCATCGGGACCGTTCTCGACAAGCGTGTGCACAGCATCCGCATCGCACAAGCCTGCGCCTGCGACCAACGTATCCTGCTCATGCAACTCGATGTCGTCATCATCGCTGAGTGCCGCGGCGATGCCGCCCTGGGCGTACTCGGACGAGGACTCGCGGAGCGTATCCTTGGCGACCACAATGACGCGGCCCACAGGCGCAAGCTCAATGGCTGCGCGCAAACCTGCAACACCCGCACCGACTATCAGATATTCGCAGGATAAGGAGGTGGAAGGACGATTCAAGGACGGAGTGCCGATGCCTTTATCCTACACCGCGCATGGTACAAAGAGGTTTGTGCCAAGCTACGAAGTAAACACGGGCCACCATCGCTACGGTGTTGTGGTGGAGCCCGGTGTGGTTCGGCGTGTGCGCGAGTACCTGCCCCCGCGAGCCGGCAAAATCTTCATCACAACCACTCGAGACGTCTGGGATCTCCATGGAGATTCGCTGCGGCAAGGGCTTGCTGGTCTCGATCATCACGTCCTGTTCTTTCCCGGAGGAGAAGCGCAGAAGCGCCTGGTGCATGTAGAGGAACTCGCCGAGCAAATGATGCAGGCCGGCGGCGATCGCACGAGTGTCGTCATCGCATTCGGTGGCGGCATTGTTGGCGACATGGGTGGCTTCCTCGCTGCTATCTACATGCGAGGGATTCCGGTGATCCAGATCCCGACAACGCTGCTCGCTCAAGTGGACGCCGCTGTGGGCGGCAAGACCGGCGTGAACCTTGTGGCCGGCAAAAACCTGCTCGGATCGTTTCATCAGCCGCGAGCCGTTTTGATTGACCCTGATGCATTGCGCACGCTGCCGGAGCGCGAGTACCGCGCGGGGTTGTTCGAAGTGCTGAAGCACGGTGTGATCGCGAGCGTGCCGCTGTTCGAGCTGATGGAGCAGCGCCGGGACCACGTGATTGCGCAGGAGCCCGAGGCGTTGCTGTACATGATCTCGGAATCGGTTCGGATCAAGGCTGAGGTGGTGTCGGCAGATGAGCGCGAGGGCGGCTTGCGGCGAATCCTGAACTTCGGTCATACATTCGGACATGCGTTGGAATCGGTGACCGGATACTCGCACTTCCTGCACGGGGAAGCAGTTGCGTTGGGAATGTTAGCCGCCACGAGACTCGCACAGCGCTTGCAGATGGTCGATGCCACCGATGCCGAGCGAATTCTTCACTGCATCTGCCAGTATGGTCCGTTCCCATCAACCGAAGGAATCGAGCCCGAAGCGGTAAACGATCGGATGGCCGGCGATAAGAAGACCATCGGGGGCAAGATTCACTTTGTGCTGCCGGATCGAATCGGTCACGTCGAAGTTGTTTCGGGTGTTGACCCTCGCGAGTCTCTTGCCGCACTCCAGGCCACATTGCGATGAGCGGAACCACTCCGCAGGGGATCGAAGGCGAGAGACAAATTTCGCTTTGGGTGCGCGATATGTTCGGCAAGGTCGCGCCGCGCTATGACCTGCTGAACCACCTTCTCTCGCTGAATATCGACCGCTTGTGGCGCAACCGCACAGTGCAGCTCGTGCAGCCGATTCTCGATCGTCCTGGAGCGGTCGCTGTCGATTTGTGTTGCGGCACGGGCGACCTCACCATCGCCTTGCAACGTGGCGCCTCGGCCGCCACGATACTGGGATCGGACTTTTGTCATCCGATGCTGCGAAGTGCGAAGGAAAAGATGACCGAGCGCCGGTTGCCCTCACCGTTGTTCGAGGCAGACGCTCTTCGATTGCCACTCCGCGACAGCAGCGTCGACTTACTGACGGTTGCGTTCGGCTTCCGCAATCTCGCTAACTACGAAGCGGGGTTGCTCGAGATGCGCCGCGTGCTGCGTCCTGAGGGCGTAGCCGCGATTCTCGAATTCTCGCAACCTCCCAACAAGCTGTTCGCGAGCTTTTACAATTTCTACTCGATGCGTGTGCTGCCGAAGATCGCGGGCGTTGTGAGTGGCGCGCCCGATGCCTACACGTACTTGCCCGAATCCGTGCGCAAGTTCCCCGGAGCCGAGGGCCTCGCGCACAAGATGGAGCAAGCGGGATTTCGCAACGTCACGTTCGATCGGATGACGTTCGGTGTTGTGGCGCTACATCGGGGGCAAGTTACCCGCCAGACCGGACGCGCTTGATACCGTCGCAACACACTCAATCTCGACGAGAACGTCCTTCGGCAGCCGCGAAACTTCCACGGTGGATCGTGCAGGGAACGGGTCGGTGAAGAACTTCGAATAGACTTCGTTCATCGCCGGGAACTGCGCCATGTCCTGCAGGAACACCGTGGTTTTCAGCACGCTCTGTAACGATGCCCCGCTGGCTTCCAGGACGGCCTTCATATTCTCGAGCACGCGCTGGGTTTGCGCTTCGACGCCGCCATCGATCACTTGCCCGGTCGCCGGATCGAGTGGGATCTGGCCACTTAGAAATACGAGACCGTTTGATGTGATCGCTTGCGAGTAGGGGCCGATCGCCTTGGGAGCTGAAGCCGTCGAGATTGCTTGTTTCATTCGTTATGCATGCGAAACGTGCCGACGAGGTCCTGCACGTTGCTGATGCGTTCCTCCTCGAGAAATTGTCGCAGTTCCTTTGCGATGCGCACGACTGCCTCCGGATCCCAGAAGTTCGTCGTGCCTACTTGGACCGCCTGTGCGCCCGCGATGAGAAACTCTGCGGCATCTTCTCCTGTGGCAATACCGCCAAGGCCGATCACCGGGATCGAGACGGATCGTGCTGCTTCGTACACCAGACGAAGTGCAATGGGCTTGATGGCGGGTCCGGAGAGTCCACCGTATCCAGCGCCGATGCGGGGGCGTCTCGTTCGCGCATCGATGGCCAACGACACGAACGTGTTTACGAGAGAGATGGCATCGGCTCCGGCCTGCTCAGCCGCACGGGCCAGAGGCTCGATGCGTGACACGTTCGGGGAAAGTTTCACGATGATGGGGCGTTTGGTCAAGGCGCGCGCCGATGCGGTCAGGTCGCCGAGCAGCTCGGGGTCGCTCGAAAAGAAGATGCCGCCGTGCTTGGTGTTCGGGCACGAGACGTTCATCTCGTAGGCTGCGGGGCCGTCGATCGTCTCGAGCACTCGAATCACTTCGAGGTAGTCTTCGGGCGCGTAACCGAAAACATTCACGAAGTAAGGTGTGCGGTATTTCGCCAATCTCGGAGCCTTGGTCTTGACGAACTCGCAGACCCCGATGTTCTGGAGACCGATGGAATTGATCATCCCTCCGTGCGTTTCGTAGATGCGCGGCGGGGGGTTACCGGCTATCGGGTCACGTGACAAGCCCTTCACCACGAAGGCTCCAACCTGTTCGAGATCAAGAATTTTCTCGAACTCGACACCATAAGCAAAGGTCCCGGAGGCGGCGATTACGGGATTGCGCAGCCGCACGCCGAAGAGCGTTGTTTCGAGGCTGACCACCAGCTTCAGCGTAACAGGCAATTGCCGGGCCATAATAGAGAGTACTGGCTGTGGAAAAACCTAAGGGCTTCCGTTCGTTATCGTCGAAGTTCTTTATCTTCACTGCGTCACTCGTGTTCTGGGTGGTGGCGGTAATCATGTCGTACGACATGAGGAACGATCGCTTCGACTTGGCCAAAGGCTTCCTGCTTTGCGCAGTGGTGCTGTTGGTTGCGGGTGCGATTTCGCGGATGACCATGCGCCTGTTGGCCAAGCCTCTGTCACTGTTACGGGAAGGCATTGAGAGCGTCGGCTCAGGCAAGCTCGAAAAGATTCAGGTCAGCCGCACGGGCGACGAGATCGAGTTTCTCGGTGAGAGCTTCAACGAGATGATCGACCAGCTCGAGCGCACAAGGGCCGAGCTCGAATCGCAGAAGGAAACACTCGAGGAGCGCATCAAGCAGCGAACCGAAGAGCTCGAAGTCGCGATGCAGCGCGCCTTGGCGGCGAACAAGGCGAAGGGCGAGTTCCTCGCGAACATCTCGCATGAGCTGCGGACGCCCATGAACGGCATTCTCGGCATGATGGAGATGGTTCTCCGCAGCCCGTTGAACAACGAACAGCGTGATCAGCTCGAGACTGCTCAGCGATGCGCCTACTCGCTGCTGACGTTGCTAAACGACTTGCTGGATTTGTCGAAGATCGAGGCCGGACGTATGGCTCTCGAGCGGCTGAACTTTTCGCTGCGGCCTCTGCTTGAGGATGTGGTTCGCTCGCAGCTCCCGGTGGCCGATCGCAAGCAGTTGCCTCTAAGGATGGTGCTCGATCCGAGCTTGCCGTCGGGTGTGGTTGGCGATCCTCTCCGCTTGCGGCAGATCATTGTGAACCTGTTGAGCAATGCCGTCAAGTTCACCGAGCGTGGCTACGTCCAGATTTACGCGACCAGCGTTCCGAGCAACCATCCCGATCGCGTTGCCGTTCGTATCGACGTGACGGACACAGGCATGGGCATCGAGCCGGAGAAGATCCCATACATCTTCGAGAAGTTCACTCAGGCCGACAGCAGCATCAATCGGCGTTTCGGCGGCACCGGGTTAGGACTGGCGATCACAAAGGTTCTCGCGGAGATGCATCAGGGGACGATCGAAGTATCAAGCCGGGCAGGCGAAGGCAGCACGTTCAGTGTGATGTTGCACTACGAGCCCGCGCCTGAGGATTGGGATCCGAAGTTAGAGCGCAATGATCGAACGCTTGTGTCTGGGCGTGGCTCGGCAATCCTACTGGTCGACGACAACGCGGTGAACCAGAAGCTCGTGTCGTCGATCTTGCGGAAAGAGGGCTATCGAGTTGAGATTCGCAGCAACGGCGAAGAGGCGATCGAGGCACTGCAGAAGCAGGCATTCCACCTGGTGCTGATGGATTTGCAGATGCCGGTGCTCGATGGACTCACGGCGACACGTCGCATTCGAACGAATCCCGATTGGAAGAATCTGCCGATCATTGCGATGACGGCACACGCGATGCATGGTGATCAGGACATCTGCATCGCGGCCGGAATGAACGGGTACATCTCGAAACCCGTCCATTCGGCTCACCTGCTGAGTATGGTGGAAGACTACTGCGGGGCCTCGGTGCGCAAGCCCAACTGAGCCATGGCCGGAACAGCTTGGAGGATCGCGCTCCAGGTGGCCTCGACGTCCGCTTCGGTCGCTCGTACGTGGCCAATGGAGCAGCGAATGACGAATCGGCCGTTCAGCGTGGTGTGCGACAGGAATGCCTTTCCGCTCGCGTTGACTTGGTCCATTAGTGCCTTGGTGGCCTCATCGCCTTCTTTGAAGCGGAAACAAACGAGGGCAAGGGTCACGGGTGCGCTAAGCTCGAAGCGATCGTCTTCTTCGATCCACTTGGCCAGCTTCTTTGCATATTCGATGTGCGAACGAATGATGGCAGCGGCTCGTTCCTTGCCGAAGTACCGCATGACGAACCAGAGCTTGAGCGATCGAAAACGGCGTCCGAGCGCCACGGCATAGTCCATGTGGTTGGCTGCGATTTCGTCCTGCTGTGTTCGCAGAAACTCCGGCACTAGTGAGTAGGCACGCCGCATGATGTCTGGACGGCGGGTGTACAGCACGCTGCAATCGATCGGCGTGAAGAGCCACTTGTGCGGATTTACGACGAGCGAGTGCGCGAGCTCCGCTCCATCGAGCAGATGCCGATACTCGGGGAGGATAGCCGCGATGCCGCCGTAGGCCGCGTCGACGTGGAGCCAGCAGTCGTGCTCAGCGGCGATCCGGGCAATCTCGCGGACCGGATCAATGGCTGTGACACCCGTTGTGCCGACGGTCGGAACGATGCAGCAGGGTGTGAGGCCCGCGGCGATGTCCTGTTCGATCGCCTCGCGCAGGCTTTGCGGGCTCATGCGGAACTGCTCGTCGACATCGATCGCGCGGATGTATTTGCGGCCGAAACCAAGCGCCATCGCCGACTTCTCGACTGACGAGTGGGCATGGGCGCTCGTGTAAATCACCAAGCCGGGTTTGGCCCCATTCTCGCGCGTATCTGGATCCTTGTACTCGCGCGCGGCGCCGAGCGCATGCATGGTCGAGATCGAGGCGGTGTCATGGATCAGTCCGAAGTTGTCTTGCGGCAGTCCGAGCCAATCCCGAAGCCATGCGAGGACACGCTGTTCGAGCTCAGTGGATGCGGGGTTCGATTTCCACACCATCCCGTTCGTGTTGAGCGCAGCGACCAGGGTTTCGGCGAGGATGCCCGGGCAGGATGCAGAGACCGAGAAGTACCCGTGGAAACGTGGATGATTCCAGTGCGTGTTCGCGGGAACAATGAGATCACGAAAATCACGCAGGATCGCGTCCATGCTTTCGCCCTGATCGGGCGCGGACTCAGGGAGTGAGGCGCTGAGCTCTCCCGGTTGAACGGCCGGCAGCACCGGGTACTCGCGGATGTCCCGGAGGTAGTCAGCGATCCAGTCGGACACCTGATGCGCGAAACGACGGTACTCTTCGGGTGACATGTCGCTCATAGACGAACCTCCGCTGGTTCGCGATCGAGCTCGCTCGACAGCAGTTCCAGATCGTTGTGCACCATTTCCTTGATCAGTTCCGGAAAAGAGTAGGTCGGTGACCAGTTGAGGACCTTGCGAGCTTTGGATGCATCGCCGATGAGCAGGTCTACTTCGGCAGGTCTGTAGAACTGCGGATCGGTCTTCACGTAGTCGCGGTAGTCCAGGCCCACCTCTGAAAACGCGAGTTCGCAGAGCTCGCGTACGCTGTGAGATTCTCCTGTTGCCACGACGTAATCGTCCGGCTCGGGCTGTTGGAGCATGGCATGCATCGCGCGCACGTAGTCCTTGGCATGTCCCCAATCGCGTCTTGCGTCGAGGTTGCCGATGCGCAGCTCGTTGGCGAGTCCCAGCTTGATTCGTGCGGCGCGGCTGGTGACCTTACGTGTCACAAACTCGAAGCCTCGTCGCGGCCCCTCGTGGTTAAACAAGATGCCGGAGCAGCAGTACATGCCATAGGCTTCTCGATAATTCAGCGTCAGGTAGAAGCCCGAAACTTTGCTGATGCCGTAGGGGCTGCGTGGATGGAATGGAGTGCTCTCAGATTGCGGCGATTGGCGCACCTTCCCGAACATCTCGCTCGATCCTGCGAAATAAAAGCGGCAGTTTGGACGCAGCTGTCGGAGCGCGGCGAGCACGTAATGAGTGCCGTTGATGTTGATGTTCATGGTGGAGAAGCCATCGTCGAAGCTCTCCGCCACGAAGCTCTGCGCGGCGAGATGGTAGCACTCATCGAAATCGTGCTTGGCGAGGACTTGAAAGATGCTCGGGTAGCTCTCCAGGCTGGCTGCATGCAGAACCAGGCGATCGCGGATGTGGGCGATGCGGCTCAGCCGTCGTTCGGGCTCTTCGAGGGCAACACGGCGCACGACTCCGTGCACTTCGTACCCGAGCGATAGCAAGTAGTCAGCGAGGTAGCTGCCGTCTTGGCCGGTGACCCCGGTGATCAAGG
>DASQVJ010000319.1:0-7324 GCA_035640835.1 Bryobacteraceae bacterium | reverse complement strand
GGCACCTCAGGGCCACTCCGGTCTGCACCGGACTCTCTCACAGCCACTCTGGGTTTTGTTCACGGCGACCGGTGTACTTTTGGCGTTGGCCTGCTTGAATGTGGCCGGCCTCTTCCTCGCCCGCGCTTCGGCTCGCGATCGCGAAATCCATACACGATTCGCTCTGGGCGCTTCGCGCGGGCGGATCGGACGGCAGCTTCTCGCCGACGGCATCCTGCTTGCGCTCGCCGGCGGCACCCTGGGTGTTTTGCTCGCTCCGCTTGCCATCCAAACGCTTATCGCATTCCTGCCTCGTGATGTCGCGGCAAACGCGCTGCAGCCCGCCGTCGATATGCGTTTGTTGCTGTTTGCGCTCCTGGTAAGCATGGCGACCGGTCTCCTGAGCGGTCTCGCTCCCGCACTGCAAGCGGGCCGTAGCGCAGCGATCTCCTCCCTGAGGGAGCGTGGCGGGACTGCCTTCGGCGCCCTGCGGTTGCGAAGAGCGATTGTGACAGCGCAGATTGCATTCACGCTCATCCTGCTCAGCGGAGCGGTGTTGTTTACTCGCACTCTCACCGGACTTCTCGCGAAGGGTCCAGGATTCGCAACATCCAGCCTGATTTCGTTTGGCATCGATCCGATCAAGAATGGGTACTCGCCATCGGAAGCCAACCGTCTTGTTCGCAGCATTCATGACGAACTTCGCGCATCGAGAAGCACTCAGACATCGGGCATCGCGCGGATTCAACTACTGACTGGTGGGTCGTGGAACAATCCCATGACGATTCAGGCCAGCCAGCGATTCACCACCGACCGCCTAGTCCATTTGAATGCAGTCAGCCCCGAGTTCTTTGCGACTCTCGGGGCCAGAATCGTCGGGGGAAGAGACTTTGACGAGCGCGATTCGCGGCCGGCGAGCGACGGCGGACGGCGTGTGGCTATTGTCAACGAAGCTTTTGTGAAGCGATATTTGGGCGGCCAGAGCCCTTTCGGGGTGCGTATCGGCGTGGGCTCGGGCACGGACGTCAAGCCCGACGTTGAGATCGTCGGTGTCGTGTCGAACATCAGCTATCGCGGTCTGCGCGAGGAGTGGGAGCAGGCGTATTTTCCAATAGGCAGTGACGGTTTCTACGAAGGCGCCAATTTCTACGTGAGGGTTCAGGGGACCTCCGAAGCGGCCTTTCAATCGATTCGAACGATCCTTCGCAATGCCGATCCGACGTTGCCGCCCGCTTACTTCCGCACGCTCGACGAACAAGTCAACCGGGCCTTGAGCACAGAGCGCATGTTGGCGACGCTTTCCGGCAGCTTCGGCACGCTGGCGCTGCTGCTCTCGCTCGTCGGTCTGTACGGCGTGATGTCTTTCGTCGTGGCACAACGCACCCGCGAAATCGGGATACGAGTGGCGCTCGGAGCGACACGCTTTTCCACAGTCTGGCTGGTGCTTCGCGATGCGCTAGTGATGATCACGGCGGGAGTCGCGATCGCCCTGCCATGCGTCTGGGCGCTGGGCCGCCTGGTTGAGTCGCAATTGTACGACATCAAGCCGACGGATCCGGCAACGATTGCCCTCGCCACTCTGGTCCTATGCTCGGCGGCGCTGGGTGCGGCCTTGCTTCCCGCTCGCAGTGCCTCGACTGTGAACCCCACCGAGGCACTGCGATTTGAGTAACCGCGCTTCGCCGAAGCCTTGGTCCAGGTGCCAGGAACTCGCTGCCATGATGGGCCGCCTATTGCTCGCTTGTGGAACGTGGCAAACATCGATCCCGCCTGACGCTAGAAGCGAGCGATCGGAACCGGAGCCGCCGCTAATGCTGCATTAAGCCGCCCCTTGCCGACCAGGCCGGATGTATCTGCCGAGTTCAGGTGCGCCTAACCTCGTGTTGGGCGACGGTCCGCCTCTGAAGCCGTCGATCCCATCGGGCCGTGGTCAATTGCCCTTAACTTTGCAGGTGTAGTTCGCAGCGTCGTTGGTACTCCCGCTCCCTTTATAGACAGCTCGTTGCGGGTATGGGCAAAGGGGGCGGGTCATGTCGATGACGCCACTTTCGTTGACTCTGGCGGCGGTGATAGATTTTGGGGGCTCGTTCCGTTCACGCCAGCGTTCGAGGGCAGCGAGCTTATTGAACTGATTGGGGCCGGTCCCTCCACCGCAATGGCCCATCCCGGGGACCATAAAAAGACGAAACCAGTCGTCCTGGTTCGGGCCCATGTGTTTCAGGACGGACTCGTAATAAGAGACGGTATTCAAGGCGGAGATCGAGCCCCCGGAACCTCCGTCGCTCCAACCGTGATACATGAGGAGCTTGCCCCCGCGTGCTTTGAAATTCGCGAGGTCCGGGTTGACGGCGTGGATCTCTTTCGCGTGCAGAAGTGCTCGGTCGATGTCCTTTTCGAGGTCGAAGCTGCGCCAATCCCAGGTGGCGTCTTGATTGGCGATATAGCGGAAGATGTCGATGTCCATGGCCCCCGGCGCGGTGGCATCGGCTGGAAGGCGCCAGCCGAGTTCGCCACCGAAGGGAAGCCGCGGGTAGAGGAGTTCGCCAGTGGATTTCCGTATGTCGGTGTAGGCGACGTTTATAGTTTCCAGCTGCTGCGGGGTGAGGCAGCTTGCGATCTCGGCACCGCTGCACTTGAGGGCGCCAGGGTCAAAGTTGCAGCTGCTGGGGTCTTCGATGAGGCGGTCTTTAACGCCGTCGTTGCTGTCGCATTTGTCAAGCACTGCGTCATTGAGTAGTTTCAGTTTTTCGGGCGGCAGCGCGTGTTGTGGTGACTTGAGCGCGGTCATCAACAGACGCATGCGCCAAGCGGAGATGTAGATCTGATTGTAAGCGGGCGCGCCGGCGATGATGCCGTCGAAGTCCTCCGGGTAACGCTGCGCGGACATCAGTCCCTGCCGTCCACCGGTTGAACAGCCTTCCCAATAAGACAGGCGCGGGCTACGTCCATAATAGGCCGCAACCAATGCTTTGGCCTCGACGGCGGTTTCGTGAACAGCGCGATAGGCGAAGTCGGTGATCTTATCGGGATGGCCGAGTGCGAACCTGCCACTGCTGCCGGTGTGACCGGTGTCGGTGGACGCGCTGGCATAACCCTCGCGAATGGCGTTCGTCATTCCTGCGGTGTTGATACTGCCGACCAAACCGCCTCCACCTTCCATGAGGAGTTTGCCGTTCCACACGGAGGCCTCCGGCAGCCAGACTTCGGACTTAATTTCAGAGTCGACTGCCGGCCGGAGAGTGATGGAAACCCGACAGTAAGTTGCGGTTTGCGTTGCGGCGGTGACGTTACGCAGGCGCGCCATCTCGGCACAAGGTGTCTGGGCGAAGAGCGGGACGGCGAGAAAGAGGAGCAGGCGCATGGTTAACAAACTAATACGTTCCGGCACCCCGACGGTTAGGGCCAACCACGTCGTACACCGCTTTCCAGTGCGGATTCTGGGAATCACGCGCCCTACCGGTAGTTGGCCGGCGGGATGTCCGCAGATTACTCCTCCTTGACGCGGCGTAGCGTTTACTGTCGCCAACCGGTATCGTGGCCGCCATAGATGTTCCCGGCCTCAACTTCCAAAGTGTTCACGAATAGTAGAAACTCTACACAAAAAGTAGTAGAGTACCTACATAATGCGAAGCGAGCCGCCGTCCCATGTTGAGTTGCTGCGAGGCACTCTCGACCTTCTTATCCTCCGCACCCTCCTTGCCGGACCTAACCACGGCCATGCGATCGCCAAACACATCCAGCGGACCTCAGAGGACCTGCTGCAAGTCGAGACGGGGTCCCTGTATCCGGCACTCCATCGGCTGGAGGCGAAAGGCTGGATCGCGGCCTCCTGGGAGCTGTCCGTCAAAGGCAAGCGGGCCAGATTCTATCGCCTCACACGACAGGGGCGTAAGCAACTCGTGGCCGAACAATCGAAGTGGGAGACGTTCGCCCGCGCCATGCGTTTGATTGTGAATCCAGCCGGGCAGGAGGGACCATGACCCAGTTCTTTCGAAAGTTGCGTTCGTTAATTCAGCGCCGCCGAAGGGAGGATGATCTCCGCGCGGAACTTCAGTTTCATCTGGACGAGGAAGCGGAAGAGCGTCAGGCGGAGGGACTAACCTATGCAGAAGCGCGATTCGCCGCGCACCGCGATATCGGAAACCTTACTCTCGTACAGGAAGAGACACGCGCGGTGTGGACTTGGATGTGGCTGGAACAACTCGCGCAAGACTGCCGGTACGGAGTTCGCACGATGGGCGCCAACAAGACTTTCAGCCTGCTGGCAATTCTGTCTCTGGCGCTCGGCATCGGAGCCAACACGGCGATCTTTAGCTTCATGGACTGGCTTCTGCTCCGGTCATTGCCAGTCTCCGATCCCACGTCGCTGGCTGTGCTGAATTGGCGCATGTCATCCGGCGGCTTCCGCGATAGTGTCATTCATGGCGGGAGCGGCGACATCTGGAGGGATGGACCATCGGCACGCATGTCGGGAATCTTCCCGTATCCGGCGTTCGAACTCATCCGGACCAACTCCGCCGCGGTCTTCTCGAGCGTGTTCGCCTACTACCCCACCGGCAAAGTGAATTTGATGGTGAAAGGTCAGGCCGAAATGGGCAGCGGCGAGTTCGTCTCCGGCGATTATTTTCGCGGCCTCGCGGTTTCGCCGTCCGCTGGGCGCTTGCTTATTCCTGACGATGATCGCGTGGGCGCTCCCGCGATTGCCGTCCTGAGCTACGCATACAGTCAAAGGCGATTTGGCGACGCGGCGAGCGCGCCGGGGCAGTCCATACTGATCAATAACATTCCGTTCTCCGTAGCAGGAGTCGCGCCGCCGGGATTCTTCGGCGTCGATCCCGCGGCGGCGCCTGATTTCTATGTTCCGCTGCGCACCAATCTCCTGCTGCGGCTTCGGGGAGGAGCCAACGATGCGAAGGATTATCTGAAGCAGAACTACTATTGGCTCGAAATGATGGCGCGCCTGCGTCCGGGCGTGAGCCCCATGCAAGCACAGGCTGCGCTCGGTCCCCTGTTTCACCGATGGGTCGAGACTACGGCGGCCAACGATCGCGAGCGCGCGCACCTTCCGGAGTTACTGATCCGTGAGGGCGCGACCGGTCTCGATACTCTGCGGCGTCACTACTCGAAACCGTTGTACGTGTTGCTCGCCTTGGTGGCACTGATCCTTGCGATCGCATGCGCCAATATCGCCAATCTGTTACTGACAAGAGCCACGGCGCGCAGGCGTGAAATAGCGGTGCGGCTCAGTATAGGCGCAGGACGGCTCCGCCTGATCCGGCAACTGTTGACAGAGAGCGTGCTGCTCGCGTCGATCGGCGGCGCGGTGGGTGTGTTGTTCGCGATGTGGGGGATTCGATTCCTAACGTTCCTGCTGGCGAACGGAAGCGAGGATTTCACTCTACGTCCGGGTTTGAGCTGGCCCGTGCTGGGCGCGGCCTCGGCGCTCGCGCTTCTCACGGGAATCGTATTCGGACTTGCCCCGGCGCTTCAGTCGACTCGAGTGGACGTGATTCCAGCTCTCAAGGATACTCGAGCAGGTCAGCCGGGTTCACGCTATGGGTTCGGGCGCATCAGCTTGAGCCATGCGCTCGTGGTGACTCAGATCGGGCTCTCGCTGATGATGCTGGTGGCGGCGGGTCTGTTCGTGCGGACGTTGTCGAATCTGCAATCAATCCAGTTGGGATTCAACCGCGAAGACTTGCTGCTATTCAAAATGAACGCGCGGCAGGCGGGGCACAAGGACCCGGAAATTATCACGTTCTACAACGAGTTGCAAAAGCAGTTCGCTTCGATACCCGGCGTGCGCAGCGCGAGCGCCACGCATCATCAGATGATCGGGCAAGGCACATGGAGTGGAGACGCGGCGCCGGTCGGACAGCAGCCGAAGTCCGGATTCTCCACTCATATTCTGATGACCGGCCCAGACTTCTTTTCGACGATGCAAATCCCCGTCCTGCTGGGACGCGCATTGGACGATCGCGATCAGCCAGGCTCGCTGCCGGTCGCTGTGGTGAGCGAGGCCTACGTCAAGACGTACTTCCCCGATCAGAATCCACTCGGCCAACACATCTCGATTTCGCGTCGGCCGCCTTTGAAAGATCGGGATGTCGAAATCGTAGGTGTGGCCGCGGATGCTCGCTATGGCGCCTTGAAAGGCGCATTTCGCGATATTGTGTATCTCCCTTTCAACCAGGGCTCGTACTACCCGGTCGATGAGATGACGTTCGCTCTTCGCAGCAGCGGCGACCCGCTTCGTTACGTCAACACCGTGCGCGAGATTGTGCGCCGGGCGGACCCGCGGGTTCCAGTGACAGACTTCAAAACACAGGCGGCCCAGATTGATCAGACCATGAATCAGGAGATCATCTTCGCCAGACTCGGTACCGCCTTCGCGGTCCTGGCATTGCTCATCGCCTGCGTCGGCTTGTACGGCACGGTGGCCTACACGGTCGCGCGGCGCACCGGTGAGATCGGAATCCGGATGGCGCTCGGCGCACAGCGCGGCACGGTCGTTTGGATGGTGCTGCAGGAGGTTTTCGTGCTGGCGGCAGTAGGGCTCGCGATCGGTGTGGCCTCGGCACTCGGCACCTCGAGATTCGTCGAGTCTTTTCTTTTCGAAGTGAAACCCAATAGTCCCGCTGCGCTGGTGTTTGCAGTAGCCATTCTGCTGAGCGCCGTGCTTCTGGCTGGTTATGTGCCTGCGAGGAAAGCTTCTCGAATTGACCCGATGACTGCCGTACGCCACGAGTGAGGCGCATCGTCTCTCGGCTGGCCGTTGCTGATGACGCGGTGTGAAGTCGCTCCTGCCTGGCCGGCCAATCTTCGCTCACTTGGGTCAACGGCCTCCAATTGGTCGGTCCGCCGCGCTCAAGGCGACAGGGGCGGATGCAGATTGGCGGTTCCGGAGCGAAGTTCGCTTAGGTGCCGAGTTGAACGGGAACGTCATTAACAATGTCACTTCTCGTGTAAAGGGGCCTGTGAAACTCCTCGGACAGAAGACACGATTGCTCCGTGAATGAAGCGTCGTCGACAGCGATATCAAGCAGATTCGCATGACAGGTGGCGGAACGCGATTCGCGCCCATTCCGGTCTTTCAGGACCGTCAGTGACGAACTGGGCAAACACAAAAGCGTCCAGTCGAATTGGTGCCCCACCAGTCGTACCGGCGCCGAGAATGAAAGGCTTAGACCCAGACCCCGACGCGCGGTACGAGAACCCAACTCTGGTTCACTCGATGACGCCGCTAGACTCGTTGGAACAGCTGCGCTCCGCCGTTTTCTCGATGAAGAGGTCTCCACACTCCACCTCGCAAAGCACTGAAGATTGTGTGATGATTTCTGCCTTC
>DASQVJ010000318.1:0-4256 GCA_035640835.1 Bryobacteraceae bacterium | reverse complement strand
CGAATTTCTGAATTTCGGGGATGTTCCTCAGCCGGTCGATTGAGTGGAATTCCTCCGCCATTTGCTTTTCGCTCAAAACTCGATGGCACGCCGAGTGACAAGGCCGGCACAGAAGCGCAATGCACCCCAGCATCGAATCTTTGTCATGGGACCGTTTGGTTCGCGGCTTATTGTGACGGCACAGCGGAATCAGATGATGCCTTGTCAACTTCAATCCGCTACGCCCGCAAAGCTCACAGCGGCTCTCGTTACTCAACATCAGTTGGATGCTACAGCAACGGAAAACGTGCCGTAGTGCACAGACTCGCACGTAAGACTCCAAACCGTCGCTTGAGCCGCCCCGCAGCACTCCAATACAATTCCGTATAACGTCCCGGCGTCCGGCGCCGGTTCGGAGATCAAAATGAGAGTCCTGTTTGCACTCGTTCTAACCACCTGCTGTTTCGCTCAAAAAGAAGAGATCCGCGTTGATCGCTACCTCCCCGCTACCATGCGCGACGGCGTAAAGCTCTATGGAGACCTTTACCGGCCTGCGCGCGAAGGCAAATTCCCAGTCCTGGTTGTCCGAACGCCCTACGGCGTGCAACGAGACGGTATACACGAAGCGCTCATCAAGTTCGCACAGCATGGGTACGCCGTGTACGCCCAGGACGTTCGTGGCCGCTATGAGTCCGAAGGCAAATGGGAACCGTTCCGCAACGAAGCCGCCGATGGGTACGACACGATCGAGTGGGCAGCGAAACAACCGTGGTCGAACGGCAAGGTCGCAATGGAAGGTGGGTCGTACTTGGGGCACGTGCAGTGGCGCGCGGCAACGCAGAATCCTCCAAGTCTAGTCACGGTCTACCCGATGGTGGCCTCCACCGACATCTATAAGAACTGGCTCACTCACGGTGGCGCGTTCCGCCTGTCTTTCAACTACGGCTGGGGCGTGGTGCGGATGCCCAATCGGATCATGCTGCCGCAATACTGGCATACCGAAGAGTTTGCGCCGCCGGAGCTGAAGTACGAAAAGATTCTGCTGCACCTGCCTCTCTCTGACATCGACAAGAGCTCCGGTGGTCAGGTGGTGCCGCATTTTCGTGATTGGGTGAAGCATCAGTCGTGGGACGAATATTGGTCGTCCATCAGCGACGAGACGTTTGAGAAGGTCAAGGTGCCCGCGCACACCTCAGGTGGTTGGTTCGACATATTTTTGAATGGAACCATCAACGGCTTTGTCGGCATGCGACGTACGGGCGGAACCGAAAAGGCGCGCCGAGAATCTAAGATGATCATTGGCGCTTGGGGCCACGGTCCGAGCCGCAAGTTCGGCGATGTTGACTTCGGACCCACAGCCAACCGGGATATGTTCGAGGAGCAGCTCCGCTGGTATAACCACTACCTCAAGGGCGAGGACAACGGCATCGATCGCGAGCCTCCGGTTGAGATCTTCTTTATGGGAATCAACAAGTGGCAACACGCGCAGGACTGGCCACTTCCCGACACGAAGTTCACACCCTTCTATCTCGGTGGCGGAGGTCAGGCCAACACAGCAACCGGAAACGGCGTTCTGAGCGACGGCAAACCAAGCGCCTCTGGTCTGGACAAGTACGCTTATGACCCCAACAATCCGGTGCCGACGCTCGGCGGTAACAACTGCTGCGGCACACCGACGCTGGCTGGACCGAAAGACCAGCGTCCCATAGAGTCGCGCAAAGACGTGTTGGTCTACACCAGCGAAGCGCTAAAGTCGCCGCTCGCCATCGCGGGACCTGTGCGGATGAAACTATTCGCAGCCACCGATGGCCGCGACACTGACTGGATGGTGAAGCTCGTCGATGTATCCCCCGACGGCTTCGCAATGAACATCGCCGAGGGCATCGTGCGCGCTCGCTTCCGCAAGGGTGTCGATCAGATGGAGTTGCTGCAACCAAACCAAGTGTATGAGTTCGATATCGACATGGCTGGGACAGCGAACGTGTTCCAACCGGGGCATCGCATCCGGGTCGACATTACGAGCAGCAATTTTCCGCAGTTCGATCGCAATCCGAACACCGGCGACGACCTCGGTGTCTCGAGCAAAGTAAGAACAGCGCAACAAGTTGTGCATCACGGCGGTGCACGAGCATCCCATATCGTCCTGCCGGTGGTACCGGTTCCGAGGTGATTTTATGCTTGGCAGACGCTCCCTACTTCTGAGTCCGTTGGCTGCTGTCCTGCTTGGGCGCAAATCGTATGCCGCCCAGCTTGCAGCAGCACATGGCGAGATATACCGGCAGCTCGGAGTCCGGCCACTAATCAACGCGGCCGGTACGTACACCACGCTCACCGGATCGCTGCTCGTTCCCCAAGCGCGCGAGGCTATGATCGAGGCCTCGAGGTGCTTCGTTCCGCTCATCGACCTTCAGCTAGCGGCCGGTGCGCGAATCGCTAAACTCCTCGACGCACCCGCGGCCATGGTGTCATCGGGCGGCGCTGGTAGCATCCTGCTCGCTACGGCCGCCTGCATAGCCGGGAAAGATCCAGAGAAGGTCCGGCGCCTCCCGGACACCTCGGGTATGAAGAACGAAGTCATCATGGTCCGGGAACATCGAATGGGCTTCGACCATGCCTGTCGAGCGGCTGGAGCCAAGATCGTCGAAGTCGGCACCGCGGAGGAGCTCACGCGGGCCATCAACTCGAAAACCGCGATGCTCTTCTGGGTGAACATCAGCGAACCCAAGGGAAAGATCACGGCGCGCGAGTTTCTTGAAGCCGGAAAGCGTGCGGGGATCCCCGTATTCAACGATGCAGCCGCCGAACTCCCTCCAGCGAACAACCTGACGCAACTGGTCAAGCAGGGCTATGACTTGGTCGGATTCAGCGGCGGCAAGGGACTTCGCGGTCCCCAAGCCTCCGGGTTGCTGGTAGGTCGTGCTGATTTGATCGAAGCCGCTCACGCAAACAACAACCCGATTGCGGACACGATCGCACGAACAGCCAAGGTCGGTAAAGAAGAGATCATGGGTCTGCTCGCGGCCGTCGAAGTCTACGTGAAGCGAGATCACGACGCCGACATGAAGCTATGGCGAGGGATGATGCAGAGCATCGCCCGTGACCTGAAAGGCATGCGAGGCGTTACCGCCGAAGTCTTTGTCCCGCCGTATCCCGGAGCGCATCCAGTCCCGTATCTTCGAGTGAAGTGGACACTACCGCTCAAGTACCAGGAGTGCGCGAAGCAGTTGCGAGACGGTGAGCCACGCGTCGAGGTGAACGCCTCAGACGAGGAGTTGACGCTCGCCTCCTACCTGCTCAATCCCGGCGAAGAACGAATCGTTGGCTGGCGTCTGTCCGAGGTGCTGAAGACTGCCGCCGCGTGAAGTCATGACACAAGTAGCATAGATGGTCACCAGAGCAGCTTCAGGCCGAACTGTATATTGCGCATAGGCGCGATCAAGGTCGTAATTGCGCCCGGACCGCTCGTGATATTCGCCTGCGTCGGATAGGTGATCGAGCCACTCGGAGCGCGTTGCGGCAAGAACCCGCCTTGAGTGTTCAGCGTCCGGTTGGGTACGTTGAACTGCGGCGTGTTGAACAGGTTGTAGAACTCGCCACGGAACTGAAGCCGAAAACGTTCCGTGATCGTGAAGTTCTTGAACGCCGAAAAGTCCACGTTCTTGAACGCGGGTCCTTCCAGAATGCCCGTCCCCGCGTTCCCGTAATGACAGACTTCGGGGATTGCAGCGTTGGCGCAACTCACCAACCGGAACGCATCCGGGTTGAACCACTGGTTCACCGTTCGATTGTCGAGCTTGCCACTATCGACACGATCGGGGCGGACCGGTGCATTACCCGTATTGATAACGTTTCCCTGCGAGACCGTAAACGGATTCCCGGACCGGAGAGTCACGATTCCGTTGGTCTGCCAGCCCGAAAAGAGTGCCCCAAGCACGCCTGAAGCCATGAACGAAGGCACAGGTACGTCATACACGAAGCTAGTTACGGCCACATGGCGATTGTCGAAGCCGACACGTCCTTTCTCGGCGGCGCGGTTGTACTTGTTCTGAAACGTATTTGAGTTGATCCCGTCGCTTTCGTTTCGTCCGTAGCCTTCCATCAAGGTCTTTGAATACGTGTAGGCGAACGTAAGTACGAGGCCGTGCGAGTAACGCTTGCGCGCGCTCACTTGCAGTCCGTCATACCAGGAGTTCCCACCGCTGTCCAGGAATCGAATGCGCGACAGTGGGCGGCGTACGCCGTTGTCAATGATGAAGGGGAACGGTCTTCGGCTTTGA
>DASQVJ010000317.1:0-3146 GCA_035640835.1 Bryobacteraceae bacterium | reverse complement strand
CATCAAGGTGCCAAAACGTAGTGAACTGCCGATCGACGTCTACACGGCGATTCCGTACATCATCCCTGCCCAATTGTTTGCTGCTTATTTGGCGGAACAGAAGAGTCTCGATCCGGATCGTCCACGCACCCTTTCGAAGGTGACGCGGACGCTGTAGGTAGAGCCAGGGATACTTGGGATTTTTTTTGACGGGAGCGCTCAGCGATCAGCCATCAGCGTTCAGCTTTTGAAACAGCGCGCTGCGCATGCGTTCCTCGCCCTGAGCAGGCACTCCACTCCTGTCTGCGAATCAAGGCTGAAAGCTGATAGCTGACCGCTGATAGCTGCAAAGCTACTTCTCGGCCGCCGCGGCCGCCGCCTCAGCCTTCTCGAGGCTCATCAGCGCGACGCTCAGACGCTTGACCGCTTCCTCTTCGAGGTCCGTGTGATTCGGGTCGAGAGGGAGCTTCGCCATGCTGAGGTGCACCAACTCGTGGACGACTGAGAGTTCGGTATCCCGAACGATTTCGCTTGCCTTCAGCGATGAGTCCACGGGATCGAGCACGCGAATGGTGGCCTTGCGGGTTCCCAACGACCAGCGGATGTTCGCAACAGCATTCTTTGGCAGATCCTTCTGCCGGACGATCTTTGCCTCGATCGTCCATTCCTGCAAGTTCAATCGACTCTGCCAACGTTTTACCCAAGCTGCAACCATTTCCGGCGTCAACAGAGGTCGAGCCGATAAAGATTCCGTTGCGACCGTGGGCGGGGTCGTGCTGCGGGAAGCTTCTCCTTTCGGTGCTTCCGCCATGAGAATGGAGGCCGCTAGTGTTGACACCAGCGCGAATACAAGGGCGTGCATCGGTACGTAATCAGTTTGTTGAAGACACTGATTTTCTCATAGCCCCCACGTGTGGGGTCAAGAATGATCTTTTGTGTGAGCAACGAAACTTTGTCAGGGCGGGCGCTACACACTCCGGCGCATGCGCGACGCCCAGCGAAGAAAACGCATAAGCTCGGAAAGGTTTGAGCAAGTGAACCGCCAAAACGTCCGGGCATCGATTTGGTCAGCGTGTAGGCCGGAGTAGGTTTCGATTCGCCAGCGAAGATACGGGCTACGCCATGGGGTAAGCCAATATCCTCGACAGGCGACGATCAAAAATCGAAGCACTAGGGCTTAGGGACGTGCTTCTGAAAGGCTGGGATTGGCGGGCTTACCCGAAGGAGAGGGGTTCTTGTCGGGAGTTGCGAAATAGCCGGTTCGTGTACGGACTCGGGGCGAACCCGACGCGTTCACGGCCACGCGGATGCTGCGAAAGCTGCCATCAAGGTCTTGATTGCTGGGCGTATAGGACACCACGTATTGATTGCGGATCTCGGTCGCAATATCCACCGCGATCTTCTCGACTTCATCGAGTTCCTTCGGGAAGGTCGCGGTACCACCGGATGCATTGGCGAGCGTGTTGAGGGCGTTCTTCGCACGCCGGGCGTCGCGCTTATTCTCTTCGCTGAGCAACCCCACCATGTACAGCAGGACTTCACTCTGGTGCGCCTTCGTCACCAGGCGCTCCAAAGTGTTGGCAGTGGAGCTCGCGTTGTCATCGCCGTCCGTGACTACGACGATTACTTTTTTCTGGTGCTTGCCTTTGTCGCGAATGTAGTCGATAGCGAGACTGATCGCGTCGCGCATCGCAGTCCCACCGCGTGCGTCGATGCGCGTCAGGCCTTCCTCGAGCTTCTTAATATCGCTGGTGAAGGTGACATCCTGAAAGGCTTCGTCATTGAAGTTGATGATGGTGACTTCGTCGTTCTTGTTGGAGGCTTTCACCAGCGCAAGCGCCGCCGACTCCACCTTCTTGCGCTTATCGCGCATGCTACCGCTGTTGTCGATCACCAAGCCGAGCGACACCGGGACGTCTTCCCGCAGTACCTTGCGGATCGCCTGCTCAACGTTGTTCTCGTAAACTTTGAACTGATCCTTGTTCAGATTCGTGATCAGCTGACCATTTCGGCCAACCACGCTGGCGTAAAGCACGACGAGCCGGGTATCCGCTCGAAATGTCTTCCCGGCATCTTCCTGTGCCAGGATTGCGCAAGAAAGCAGCGATACGCTCAAAAAGCTGGCTAACGCCGCTCGTGACCTACTGTAATGGCGCATAATAACCCACTCGATAAACGGCGCGCAGTGGGGGCAAACCCCGGAGCTGCTGCAACTTGACCTTAACCTTGCGGTACTTCCCGTCTTTCTGCTGGTTCGTAGGACTGTAACCGAGAACGTACTGGTTTCGTAGTTCCATCCCGATCTTAGCAGCGACGTCGGGCAGTTCGTTTATGTTATCTACCGGGAAGTGCCGTCCGCCCGTCTGTTCGGCGAGTTCGGACAAGAGGCCAGGTCCGGACAGCTCTTCGGCTGTTCGCCCACGGCCAGCAATCGGTTCAAAGATGCCCATGGCGTACACCTGCACGTCGGCCTCGCGGACCAGCCGGCGAATTTCGCTCTCGGTGTAGCGGCTCGAGTTATCGCCGCCGTCGCTCAAGATCAGGATCGCCTTGCGCGGGTTGCGAGCCTTCTTCATCTGGTTCATCGCCATGTAAACGCCATCGAGAAGCGCGGTCCGCCCCTTTGCCTGCGTGAATGTCAGGCGATTTTGAATCTCTTCCGTATTCGTGGTGAATGGGACAACCAACTCGGCCTGCTCGTTGAACTGAATCAGGAAGAATTCGTCTTCCGGGTTGGCGAGTTTGAAGAACTGAGATGCTGCCTGGCGTGACTTGCTCAGTTTGCTGCCCATACTGCCGCTGGCGTCGAAGACCAAGCCGATCGAAAGGGGCGCATCCTCGCTCGAGAACTGCGTCACCTTCTGTTCCACGTTGTCTTCCCAAAGCTTGAAGTGTTCGCGGTCAAGCCCGGTGACGAAGCGGTTCAACGGATCTGTCACGCTGACATTGATCAGAACGAGTGTGGTGTCGACGCGAAGGGAGGCAGAACGCCGGTCATTCTCATCGGTTGCACTGCTCTCGGATGCCTTCGGACGGACCCGGGGCTCGATCGAAACTCGCGGCTCAGAGCCACTTGAGGATGGCGGCTGCTCGGAGCTGGCGCTCTCTCTCGCGTTCTCTTTAGACTCTGCCGGTTTTTCGGATTGCTTCGCGTCTGACGCTTTGGC
>DASQVJ010000316.1:0-10776 GCA_035640835.1 Bryobacteraceae bacterium | reverse complement strand
CGTTTATATTGTCCGGCTCCGTCCATTGCGCGCACAGTCGCCTGCAAAAGAGAGCCCCGGAACCCGCATCTCGAACCTTCGGGTTCGCTATGCGACGCGAATCATGAGCACAGACACCATCGGAGCGGCAGTTCGAACCTTCGACATCATGAACCAGGCGAACGTGCCCTGCGGGTCGCGCCCGCCATGTTCCCCAGATGGGAAATGGAAGGCCACTGTGGGTTCACTGTCGCTTGATGCGGGCGAATATAATCAGTTTCGCAACGTACGCGTTTCGTGTATTGCAGGCCCTTGCCCGTTTACATCCATTGAATCGGATCGATTTTCACGAGGTGGCCGCACGATTTTCGTGGCCGTTCGGAACTGGTCGGATCGAGTGACTTACGTGGTGGAAGCTGAAGTCGCGAGGACGAGGGAGAATGAGATGATCCGGCACACGTATCCAGTGACGTTGGGCCGCTCCATGAACTTCACTCTGCCCTCGGCAGCAAACGGGCTCACGATTGAGGCCGACATAGATGGGGCGCCGATCATGTTCCCACTGGGGCCGAAACTCCTTCTGTCCTGGGCTAATTGCCGTTCCGAGACTGGCAGTGAGGGCTCCAGACAGTATCGATGCGAGTTGAAAGAGGGCTACAGCTTCAACTAAACGTCGCGCACGGTTCAGAACTCGAATCGTGCCTTCAATTCCACGACACGGTCTGCGTCAGCGCACCCGCTTAAAGCGAAGGTCCCACACACGAGCCTCACCCACACTTAGAGCGACTACCTTGCCCGATGAGTCGCGAACAAAGCGAAATGCGCCACCAGACGGCCCTACAAACACGTCGGCATACGCCGGCCGCAGCGTCACCGGAGCATTCGCGCCAATGCGGTACTTCAGTTCACCCGACTCCGTTCCCAACGCGACGCTAAGGGTCGAGCCCGTTTCGCTGCTCTCGTATTCTCCGACCAGGCCAGCAAGTTCTGAGGCCGTTGGGTTTGCGGGGGTCACTCGCTCGAGAAAAGTGTCCCCGTTGGGCGTCGCGATGCGAACGCGACCGGGAGTGCCCTCTTCAAAGTGGAACTCCTGCTCCGATGTAGCTATCGCAAATGTTCCCGCTGCCAGAGGTTGCAATACCAAATCTTTATCGGCGGTCAGTTTACCGTCCCGCCATTCCAACTTGACGACTGTATTGTCATGGGTCCTCCGGTACATTCCCGCGAGGCGCTGCAGTTCCGTGGGGTTTGGTGTGTAGGTCCGGGCAAGTGCTCCGGGAGCTGCAGCGCCCGTCCAGAGCCGTGCCGTTTCCCGGCCAAGAGATGTTGGCTGTGCCTGACTGGAGTTGCACAACACAGCGACCGAGACACCCTGGTCAGGATAGCGAGCCAACCATGTCCGGTAACCTCCTGTGGAGCCACCATGCGACACCTCGCGAACCCCGCCAATGTTGCTGATCATCAGTCCTGACGCATACGCGATCGTGCGTCCGTTGCTGAGCGTTGCGGGAGTCTGCTGCGTTTTCACCAATGCGGGGCCGCCCACTTTCGCATGCGTGAAGTTTTCATTCCAGGCCAGCAGGTCGCTGATCGTCGTCAGCAATCCTCCGGCGCCGATGATGTTCTCGATAGGTGTTTGCTGCACGAACACATTGCCCTTGCGTCCATAGGCGAGCGCCCGATTCGGCACGATGGCGCGGAAGTCATCGCGCCAGCGGGTGTCCGTCATCCCGAGCGGCTCGAAAAGGTGCTTCCGAGTAAACGTCTGAAATGTTGTGCCGTCGCCAAGCGCACGTTCGATGAGAATGGTCGCTATGTTGTAGCCGGTGTTGGTGTAGCTATACGCGGTGCCGGGATCGAAGTTGAGCGCGCGTTGTTGGGAAGCGAGCCGAAGCAGGTCGCGGTTTGTATATACGTAGGTGCCCTCCGGCATGCCGCTGAACGCTGCGAGGGGCCGCCACTCTCGCAGGCCGCTGATATGACTGATCACCTGCCGGATGGTGACCGGGGATCCATAATCCGGCAACTCCGGCAGATACTTGCGCATTGGATCGTCCAGCGAAATCTTTCCTTGCTGCTCGAGGAGCAGCAGGGCTGCGGCCGTGAATTGCTTGGCTACGGAGCCGCTCTCAAACACGCTATTCGGTGTGATGGCCACTTTGCGCTCGAGGTCCGCCATGCCGTATCCGGCTTTCAAAACTACCTTGCCGTTCTGCGCGACTCCAACGGCGCACCCAGGCGTGTGCGAGTTGAAGGCGGAAAAAATTCGATCCACTTCGGCTTGCTTTTGAAACGGCTGCGCCCCAGCAGCACAGGCCACCAAGACTACACAGACAACGGTACGCATAAGAAGAGTCCTGAGAGTTTAGCACTCGCGAATCGGCATTGCTGCCCGGGGGCGAGTTACAGCCTGGAAGCGACTTGCATTCCAGGCGGCTAGGTAAGGAGGATACGAGTACCGTATAGCGAGGCCCATTTATGGGAGCAAAATCATCGATCGAGTGGACCGAATCAACGTGGAATCCGTTGACCGGTTGCACCAAGATTAGCCCCGGCTGCAAATTCTGCTACGCGGAACGGATGGCGAAGCGCCTGAAAGCAATGGGGCAGCCGAGTTGCTCAGGCCCCTCCATGGGCTCGATTTCACGAATATCGATTGGGTCATCGTCGGCGGCGAGTCCGGCCCCGGAGCTCGCCCGATTGACGCCGGATGGGTGATGGACATAAGAGACCAGTGTCAGGCAGCCAATGTGGCGTTCTTCTTCAAGCAATGGGGCGGCGTGTAGAAGAAAAGGACGGGCCGACAGCTGGACGGCCGAACGTGGGACGACATGCCTGCTGCACCACGGCAGTAAGAACTTGCGTTGCCGACGCGGCGACTCCACCGAGAGCGAAGGCCGGCACGCCATATCAGATAAAATCACTAGTGTCCTGAACGGGACCAGCGGCGGCAAGAGCGACAGCACTCCGGACCGAACGTCGTCCCGATAAAGATAATCAGGTGCGTTGTTCGACAAGCCTTATGACTGCATTTCGTTGGCACGTCCTTCTCGCGGAAGACAACCCGGCAGACATCTTGGTTGTGCGCGAAGCGCTTAGCAACGAGCAAATCGAGTGCGACCTTCGCATCTTTGAAGATGGCGAAGAGGTGATTAAAGCAATCGATCAACTCGACGCCGATTCGACGATTCCGTGCCCTGATCTGCTCTTGCTCGATCTGCATCTGCCAAAGCGCGACGGAGAAGAAATCATACGGCACCTACGTGGGAGTTGCCGGTGTGGGAAAATGCCGGTGATTGTTCTCACAGCGTCAATGTCGCCGCACCATCGTGAAACAGCTGAACGAAATGCTGTGCTCCACTACTTTCAGAAGAGTCCCAATATTGAATCGTATTTAGCGATCGGACCACTGGTCAAAGAGGTCCTGGTGAGCACCGCGGGAGAAGCCCCATGATCGTTTTCTTCAACAGTCATACCATCTCTGTCGAGCCGACATCTTTACCGATTCCGATCCGTCCGGGGTGGCTGTTCTCCGACAAAGATACTAGCGGTGCCGGGCCGGCTAACGCACAATCTGTTTCTCCCGAGAACCAGGGTGCAACCGAAGCGAAGCTGACTTTGCTGATTGCGGAAGATAATCCGACCG
Source organism: Bryobacteraceae bacterium (assembly GCA_035640835.1). Classification (GTDB taxonomy): domain Bacteria; phylum Acidobacteriota; class Terriglobia; order Bryobacterales; family Bryobacteraceae; genus DASQVJ01. The sequence goes on along the minus strand of DASQVJ010000316.1, from coordinate 7,151 downwards.
ATGTTCTTCTCGTTAAAGAAGCAATTAAGCAATACGCTCTGCCGTTAGACACTTTTGTTGTTGACGACGGGCAGAAAGCCCTCGATTTCATCGAAAGACATGAAATAGACGCGACTGCACCTGTGCCGGACATCATTCTGCTCGACCTTAATCTGCCCAAACGAAGTGGATTGGAAGTGCTCCGCCAGGTGCGTCAAAGCCGGAAATGCGCTAACGTCGCCGTTGTTGTTTTCACATCATCCGACGCCGCCGAGGACCGCAACGCAGTCGGCGCACTGGGCATTACCGGCTACTTTCGAAAGCCGTCCCAGTACGAGCAGTTCTTGCAGATCGGCCAGGTCCTAAAAGAAGTTTCGGCGAACATTCGCTCGAAGAGATGAAGCTCAGACGTTCACTCGATGCTCGAGCATCGCACGTCTCACTATTATCGCATCCGTCGGATCACCTTCGACGATACACAACCATAGTGGCGTGCTCTAACGGGAGCGATATAAAATCGGGGCATGTCCGTTGTGGCAGGCCCTAGGAGTGTTCGGGAAATCGAAGTCCGGCAGCTCAACACGCTTTATCAGCTGCTGGCCGCTCTGAGCCGGGCCACTGGACTTCACGAAGTCTACCAGGCGGCGATCGAAAGCTTGCTCGGGGCCACAGCAGCCGATCGTGCCTCAATTCTGACGTTTGACGACGACGGCGTTATTCGATTCAAGGCGTCGCAAGGGCTCTCACTTGAATATCAGCAGGCCGTAACGGGCCACACTCCATGGCCAAAGGGAACTCTCGGCGCACGCCCAATCGTTGTTCCCGACGTTCTCGCCGATGCCGGTCTTGCTGCCTATTCTGACCTTTTCAAGCGGGAGGGAATCGGAGCACTCGCTTTCATTCCCCTTGGGCTTGACGCCGGCGTTTTTGGAAAATTCATGTTGTACTACGCCGAGCCACACGATTGCACCCCCGATGAACTGGCCCTTGCGGAGGCGATTGCTGCCCATGTGGCCTTGGCGACCGAGCGCAAGCGCGTAGAGCTTGAATGCGCACGAAGCGAGCAGCGGCTTCAGGCAATTCTCGACAACTCGCCGACAGTCATTTTCCTGAAGGACCCCGGTGGGCGTTATCTGCTGATTAATCGCCGCTTCGAAGAGCTATTCCATGTGGGAAAGAACGAAATCCTGGGCCGGACCGACCACGATATCTTTCCTCCCGAGATGGCTGACCGCCTTCGCGAGAACGATTTGAGGGTAATTGCCGCCGGAGAGCCGCTGTCCGTTGAAGAATGCGTTCCGCAGGATGACGGCCCTCACACCTACATATCTGCGAAGTTTGCGCTCCAGGAAAACGGGAATATAGCGGGAGTATGCGGGGTCGCTACCGACATCACCGATCGAAGGCGGCTGGAGAGCGCGAGCCTACATCTTGCTGCAATCGTTGAGAGCTCTGACGACGCGATCCTCAGTAAGGACCTTAACGGCATCATCACCAGCTGGAACAAAGGGGCTGAGCGGCTCTTCGGCTACACGGCAAGTGAGGTTATCGGGAAGCCCGTCTCGATACTTGCGCCGTCAGAACGAGTGAACGAGATGCCGCATATGCTCGCGAAGGTTCGCCAGGGCGAGCGCGTTGACCATTACGAGACGCAGCGCCGGACGAAAGACGGGAAGGTTCTTGACGTCTCGCTGACCGTTTCTCCAATTCGCAACAGTGCCGGAGAGATCATCGGAGCTTCCAAGATTGCTCGTGACATCAGCGACCGAAAACAGCTCGAAGCGGCGACACTGCATCTTGCTGCGATCGTTGAAAGCTCTGACGACGCCATCATCAGTAAAGACCTTAACGGCAGGATCAAGAGTTGGAACAAAGGGGCTGAGCGTCTCTTCGGCTACACGGCAAGCGAGGTTCTTGGGAAGCCCGTCTCGATACTTGCGCCGTCAGAACGAGTGAACGAGATGCCGGATATCCTCTCGAAGGTTCGCCGGGGCGAGCGCGTTGACCATTACGAGACGCAGCGCCGGACCAAAGACGGGAAGGTTCTTGACGTCTCGCTGACCGTTTCTCCAATTCGCAACAGTGCCGGAGAGATCATTGGCGCTTCCAAGATTGCTCGCGACATTAGCGACCAAAAGCGCGCTGAGAAAGAACGCGTGATGCTACTCGGGCGCGAACACGAAGCACGCAGAACGGCAGAGCTCCTGAACAAAGTCGGCCCGAGTCTGGCGAGTCAACTTGATGTTCAGCAACTCGCACAGGAAGTGACCGACATCGCCACGGCGCTCGTGGGAGCGGAGTTTGGCTCGTTCTTTCATAACGTTGTGAACGAACAGGGCGAGTCATACATGCTTTACACGCTGTCGGGCGTTTCGCGCGAAGCCTTCGCCGGTTTTCCCATGCCGCGAAACACGGGGATGTTCGGGCCAACATTTCGCGGCGAGGGCATCGTGCGCTGTGACGACGTAACGAACGACCCACGCTACGGCAAAAATCCACCCCACTACGGCATGCCGAAGGGCCACCTCCCGGTGCGAAGCTACCTCGCAGCGCCGGTCACCTCGCGGACCGGAGAAGTTCTTGGCGGCCTGTTCTTTGGGCATTCTCAGCCGGGGAAGTTTACTGCCAATCACGAGTCAATCCTCCTCGGAGTTGCCTCGCAAGCCGGGATCGCAATGGACAATGCCCGGCTGTTTCAGCAAGCGCAGTGGGTGCAGGCAGAGCTGAAACGTTCAAACGATGAGTTGAGACACCTCAACCAAGACCTGGAGACTTTTGCCTACTCCGCAAGTCATGACCTGCAGGAGCCGCTGCGCACAATCTCGCTTTGCTCTCAACTTTTGGCACGCGATCTCGGCAATGACCTGCCTAAAGGCTCCGCTGGGTATCTATCGACGATCCAAGTCGCGTCAAACCGCATGACAGCCCTCATTCAGGACCTGCTCGCATACACAAAAGCAACAAAGTACCCCGAAGGACTCGTCAAGAATGTCGACTCCGGAGCTGTCCTCGAAAGCACCTTACAGACATTGAGTGGTCCCATCAGCGAAGCGGGTGCCATCGTAACCTATGACAACTTGCCCGTGCTTGCGATTCACGAAGGCGGGCTCCCACAGATATTTCAAAATCTGATTGGGAACGCCATAAAATACCGCCGCGACGCGCCGCGCATTCATGTCTCGGCAGTCGAGCGCGACGGCTGGTACGTGTTCTCCGTCACAGATAACGGAATCGGCATCGAGCCTCAGTATGCGGAGCAAATTTTTGGTATCTTCAAGCGCCTCCACAGCCGTGAAAAGTACGAGGGTAGCGGAATCGGTTTGGCGATCTGTCAGCGAATCGTTGAGCAAACCGGTGGACGTATCTGGCTCGAAAAATCCACACCCGGCGAGGGTTCCACGTTTTGCTTCTCGATGCCGGCGAACCGGTAGTAGCTTTCCGCCCCGGCACGGCCCAAACGGTGTATGGGCTACAGCACCAGGTCTGCTAGACTCCGAATCGTTTGAAGTGTTTACATGACCCCATGGGAAAAGTTATTAGAACGCCCGCACTCCCGGGGTCATTTTGTCCAGCTGTACCGGGCGGACGGATCCGCTCTCGCTAAAAACGTCGGGCTTTATGTTCATGAAGGTCTCAAGCGCGGTGACGGTATCCTGCTCATCGTTACGCCAGAACACCGCGACATGTTCTGCTCGTACCTGGACGAGCTCGGCGCGAACACTCGAGCAATAATCGCTACCGGGCAGATCGTTATCTTGGATGCCCAGCAGGCCCTTGCCGAGTTCATGGTGAAAGGCCAACCCGACTGGCACCGTTTTCAGGCAACGATCACCGCAGCGGCACATCGCGTCCACAAAGCAACGGAACATGCCGGCCTACGCGCTTATGGAGAAATGGTCGGCGTCTTGTGGAAGGCTCGCCAATTCGATGCCGCGATTCGTCTGGAGCAGCTCTGGAACAAACTGCTGGAGCAGTCTTCGTTTAGTCTCTATTGTGCATACGCAATTGATCTCTTCGGAAATGAGTTTCACGTCGCAAACCTCGACGGCGTCCTCTGCACGCATACGCACCTTGTTCCTGCTGATCCCCACGGGACATTAGAGGCGGCCTTTAACCTCGCGATGGACGATATTCTCGGCGAAAGCGCGAGTGCGTTAAAGGTGTTGATCAAGGCAGACTACCGGCCGTCGCGGGCGATCATGCCGAACGCCGAGGCAATGGCCCTTTGGCTCCGAAAGAATCTTCCGGCACGCGCAGAAGAGATCGTGGCGCGAGCGCGTCAACATTATCTGACGTTGAAACCGGGCAGTCCTCTTGTGTGAGCGCCATGAGCCGTTCTGCCGCAGGTCACATTCTCCTGGCAACGGATGACAACGGTACCGACCGGGAGGTCCGGCTCGCATTCAACCAATCGGCACCGGGGTGGACGATCGACCTGGTGCGCAGCAGAAGGGAAATCGACTCTGCGAAAACCGCGAACCTCGTACTCCTCGACCTCATGCTGTCACATGAGCAGCCATTTGAGCTCCTTCGCTGGCTGCGCACGGAACCTCGCTACAGGGAGGTGCCGGTTTTTGTTCTCGGTTCCACCATCGTGGCTGATAACGTGAGCGAGGCCTACACGCTCGGTGCAAATTCGTGCCTCCTTAAAGAGTCGGACCCACAAGGGTTTTCGAGAATCGTGCACGCCGTGGCCGCATACGCTACTTTGATCGGTGGAACAGGCTCATCCTGCACGGCATAAGCGCCTCACCTCCGTGAATCTCACATCGGTTCGTGCGGCGGCGGATTTGCCGTGAAACTTCGAACCGTTCCCGCAGAATGCGAGATCCCGGCTAGCTCTGCCGCTGCAGGTCAAAAGCTTCAGCCTGACTCGGCACCGGCTGCTGCTGTCGAGATAGAGCCTCGGCTGATGCTGCATACACAAAGTAAATGAGCCCTGCCCAGCTAACTAAGCCGACCATCGATGCCGGTTCGGGGTACCACCGGGTAAGAACGGACGCGACAGGGTGCGTTGAGGTCAGGAAGATCCAATAGACCAGGCCGGCGAAGATGCCCGAGAGCCAACCCCAAAGAGCCCCATGCCGGAGGCTTGCCGCCATGACAAGCGGGGCGACGAAGCCGACATACTGGACGCCGAATCCTGGCGCGAGGATCAGGAACAAGGCTGCGGCCAGACCCATCCGCACGGGCATGGACCACCGGAAGCGATAGCGTGCGAGGATCGAAACGATCACGATAGCTGCGAACATCCAATAGCGGCCGTGCCGGAGAAATGCATCGCGTATTGGCGCAAAGAATGGAGCGATGTTCTGTGTCTCCGATGCGGGATTCAGGAAAGCAAGAAGTCCCCAATTATCGGGATTCGAGCCGTAAGCAAGCATGTTGCGGTACATCTCGCGCGGCACTCGAACAGCCGGCAGCAAGAACGGAATGCTCCCGATCGCGAAACCCAGCGAACCTTGGGCCAGCGCGCGCAAGTTCGGGATAGCGAGCAACAGAACCGGGACCAACACTAGAGCCATCAGCTTCACGTTGAGTGCAGCGGCTAGTAGAAGACCAGCGATGAGGTAAGCTCGCTTCTCGAATAGAAGACCGCTGAGCATGGCCAACGCGCCGCAAAGCGTGTCGGTGTTGCCGTGGTAAGCCGAAACAAGCATTCCTGCCGGAGCGGTAGCGTAAACCGCAACGAAGGCAGGTGATCGGTACCGCCAGAGTGCCCACAGGATCAAGGCTTCTCCGCACAAACCGGGCAGCTTGATGAGACGCGCGAACCACAGGGTATCCGCTTGCGCCAACTTCCACGAGAGCGCTGCGTATTCCGCAAAGATCGGCGGATGATTCAGAGTCGTATGGGTCCTGTAAGCCTCCACTAGGCCAATTTGCAAGACCCGTTCGGCGTGACCAATCCAGTTGGTGACATCATTCGATCCATACGAGATCCACCAGAGCCAAGTACGGACTCCGGCACCGATCAGGCATGCGAGGAGCGCCAGTCGCCGGACGTGGTACTGATCGCCCAAATAGTTCGATTTCGGGAGGCTTACGTGGTGTGTCCGTTGGATTAACGATGCCTGAGTAACGCAAGTGGGCTTTGAGGCAGTAGTCGCCTTCCGTCCTCCTCGGCGCTCTTTGGGCATAAACAGACATTATCGACGCTAGCGACTCGAGGCATCGACCTGACCGTCACCTTAGGATGGCTGATCGGAAATATGCCGCAAACACGCATGTATCAAGTGTCGCGACAGAGGGACGGTGCGACCGACACAGAGTGATGCCTGAGGTTCGGAGAGCGAACATGATGCTGCACGGCGTATCCGGGAGTCATGTCGCAGTGATTCGTGTTTAGAGACCTTCAGACTGCACTGGCGAAGCGGCCCGGTGCGTCACCGTGGCCGCAACGAAAGGTGCGTCGTTAATTCAACCCGAATCCTATACCAAGGTTTAATACTCCCCGGGCCGAAACCAGCCTTATTCTGCCCTTGTGGCGCTCGTCACACCTGTCCGTGTAGGAAGCACCAATCATGAAATTCCGAAGACTGAGAGGCCGCCGCATCGCGGCGCTGGCCGCTGATGGTTTTGAGAAGGTCGAGCTCACAATCCCAAGGAGGGCTTATCAGCTTGCCGGAGCGGAGGTGGAAATCATCTCGTTGAGACCCGGTCGCATTCGCGGCGTTAACCTTCATGAACCGGCAAGCCGGGTGCCTGTGACGAAGACAGTGCACGATCCGAATCCGAACGACTATGACGCACTCTTCATTCCGGGCGGCTTCATCAATCCCGATCTCCTTCGGCAATCGGCTCACGCCCGCAATTTCGTCCGAGCGTTTGATGCAGCCGGCAAACCCATCGCGAGTTTGTGTCATGGACCGTGGGTGCTCGGCTCTTCGACCGAGTGAAGCAACTGCATCAGCTCCTGAGCGCGGCGGGTGTTTCTTACCGTCTTGTTGGTGGTCTGGCGGTCTTCATCCATGTCTCTGAGCGCGATCCCCTCCGTGCGCGGCTAACGTCCGACGTCGACGCTGCGATCCATCGAGCGGATCTTCCAGCGGTGATCGCGGTTGCACATAAGGCTGGTTGGGAGCATCGTCACGTCGCGGGAATAGACATGCTGGTCGACGCACAACGACCGAAAGCTCGGTCGGAGGTTCACCTTGTTTTCCTCAATGAGA